>USJA01000031.1 GCA_900554875.1 uncultured Clostridium sp.
CGACGCTCTTCCGATCTAAATAAGTTAGAAATAATAAAAGATATATTAAAATTTTTACGTGTATCTACTCCTGAAAAAGTATATGAGATCGATAAAAGTGCTTTATATAAGAGCAATAATGATAAACCAGAGTTGCTTTTATTATGGTTAGAAAAATGTTATAGAGAAACATTAGAGCAAACAGTAGAAGAGTATAACAAAAAAAATATTGATAGTTTAGTTGAATATATTAGAGAAGTTGCAAAAAATAATGAATTTAATGAAGAAAAATTAATAAAAAAATTTAACGAGAATGGAATTTATCTTGTAATACAAGAAGATATACCTGGTTCTAAGATAAGAGGAGCATTTAAGGTCCACAGAGGAATTCCTGCAATTTATTTAACATATAAACATCATAGAATAGCGGATATATACTTTGCATTATTGCATGAATTAGCACATTGTAAAACGGATTTTAATAAGGCTCAATCCATGAGTTTAGTTTCTTATGAAGATGAAATAGATGAAACTGAAAAAAATGCAGATAACCAAGCATATAGTTGGATGGTTGATGAAAAATATTATAAAAATATATGTTGTAAGGATAATTATAGAATTGAAACAGAAAGTCAATATCCAAAAGCATTTATAGTATATAGATTAGCTAAAGATAAGTATATACAATATAGTTCAAAACAATATCAATTATTTAATGAAATAATAAAAAAACAGGCGGGATCATAATACAATCTCGTCTATTTTAGTTAGTTTTAACAGTAAGAAATTCTTCCATAACATTAGCAACATCCTTAAACTCATCTTCAAAGAAATGAGAATAAATTCTATCAGTAGTTTGTACACTTGAATGACCAACTTTTCTGCTTATAATCTGAGTTTTAATACCCTTAGAAATCATAAGAGTAACATTAGTATGTCGCAATCCATGAAAAGTAATTCTTTTTAAATTATGCTTCTTAATAACTTTGCCTAAAATCTTAGTAGGTGTATCAGGATGTATAATAGCACTATATTCTGTAGTAAAAATTCTTTTACTACCTTTCCACTTAGAACCAAGTAAAAGTTTTTGTTCTTATTGTTGGTTTTGATATTTTTTTAGAATCTGTACAAAGGTATCGGAAATATAATTTATTTTTTTACTATGTTCAGTTTTAGTACATTTTTTAAAAATTTTGCCATAATCATATTGAGTAGTTTTATTAATCTTAACTCTACGAGTTTCAAAATCAATATCTTTCCAAGTAAGTCCAGTTAATTTACCTCGTCTACATCTTAAATCTAATGCTAACATTATAATTACTTGATATTTTATAGGTACTTGAGATAGTGCTGTAATAAGTTTTTCTACTTCATCAGGAGTATAAAATTGTATATTAGTTTTAGCCCTTTTAGATTTATCAATTTTACTATTAGGATTACTTTTAATATATTCACATTTAACAGCATATACTAACATATTATTTATAATACAATAATAACTTTGAATAGTAGTAGGACTAAGAGGCTTACCTCTGGCAGATGTATAACCGTGTCTTAAAAAATGATAAAAACTGTCAAGCACTTGAATTCTATTTAAGAAACATTTTAAACAAAATCAGTATGATATGTTTCTTTTTTGGAA
Organism: uncultured Clostridium sp.; assembly: GCA_900554875.1. GTDB lineage: Bacteria > Bacillota > Clostridia > TANB77 > CAG-465 > CAG-465. Next base: position 1,622 of record USJA01000031.1, read on the forward strand.
ACTATATGATATAATATAAATAGAATTAAAAAGGAGTGAGTTTATGAAGTTAGGTGATAAAATAAAAAAATATAGAGAAGAAAATAGAATGACACAAAGAGATATTGCGGAAATATTGGAAGTAGAACCAGGAACAGTTTCTAAATATGAGTCGGGAATGTTAGAACCTAATATTGAGTCTATAAAAAGATTATCTGAGACTTTTGGAATTACAATAGATGAATTACTAAAAGAAGATGATGAAAAAGTTGATATATCGAAAATAAATGTTCTTGAAGTATTAAGAGAACAAAAAGAAATGAAATTAAAAGGTAATTTATATCATAATACACAAATTATATTTTCATATAATACAAACCATATTGAAGGTAGCAAACTGACAGAGGATCAAACAAGATATATTTTTGAAACTAACACAATATTATTTGAAGGTGAAACAGTAGCAAGTGTAGATGATATATTAGAAACAGCAAATCATTTTAAATTAGTTGATTATATGTTAGATATAGCGGAAGAAGATTTAACAGAAGAAATAATAAAAAAGTTTCATAGAATATTAAAAGAAGGAACAATGGATAGCAGAAAAGAATGGTTTAATGTTGGAGAATATAAAAAGGTTGTAAATGAAGCGGGAGTGATGAAAACAACATCACCTAAGAAAACTCCAAAGGCAATGCAAAAATTAATGGAATGGTATAACTCACTATCTAAAATAACAATAAAAGAAATAATTGAATTTCATGCAAGATTTGAAAAAATACATCCATTTCAAGATGGTAATGGAAGAGTAGGAAGAATTGTAATGTTTAAAGAATGCTTGAAGAATAATATTATTCCATTTATTATTTTAGATAAAGATAAACTATTCTATTATAGAGGATTAAAAGAATATCAAGGAAATGGAGAAAAAGGATATTTAATTGATACTTGTTTAAATGCACAAGATCAATATATCAAAATGATAGAACATTATTTAAAATAATTATGGAACTTTTTTAAAGCCCCTTTTTCACTAAAATCAGTAACCTAAAATTAGACCTCCTGTTTTTTCTGGTGTACCGTGCAGGGCAGATATCTAGTTGGTGAAAGTCTGGTGTTTATATATCTATACTAACACCAATATGTCTTACCGCGGGGGTAAACAAATAAGTATAAGCGTTTTAATATGCCAATTGTTAAGTTCGGTTTAACAAGGTTTAGATAAAGAGATAGTTATAGTTGATGGATTAAATGAAGTTGTATCAGAACTTAGAAAAATAGGAAATAATATAAATCAATTAACATATTTGGCAAATAGTGGAAGAATTTATACTGTTGATTTAAGTGATGTGAAACAAGAAATAGGAAAGGTATGGAATGTAATTAATGTGTTACAAAATAAGTGGTTAAAAACATTAGAAATTATAAAAAACTTTTTCGACAAAATAGTTTAAAATATTGGGATTTTTATTGTTAAAAATTGGATTATGTGATATAAAATAAATAGGATAATTAGATTTAACGGAGGAAACTTATGGAAAACAGGAATATAAGAGAAAGAGAAGAATTGCACAAAGCAATATGGTCAATAGCAGATGATTTAAGAGGATCAGTTGATGGTTGGGATTTTAAACAATACATATTAGGAATAATGTTCTATAGATATATATCAGAAAATATGACTGATTACATAAATGAAGGCGAAAGAAAAGCAGGAGATGATAACTTTGACTATGCAAAATTATCAGATGAAGAGGCAGAAACAATTAGAAAAGAGATGGTAAACGAAAAGGGGTTCTTTATATTACCATCAGAATTATTTGATAATGTATGTAAAAAAGCTAAATATGATGAAAATTTAAATGAAACATTAGAAAGAATCTTTAATAATATTGAAAACTCAGCAAAGGGAGCAGAAAGTGAAGAAGACTTTGCAGGCTTATTTGATGATATTGATGTTAATAGTAATAAATTAGGAGCAACTGTTGCAAAAAGAAATGATAAATTGGTAAAAATATTAGATGGAATTGCAAATATTCCACTTGGAAATTATAAAGATAACTCAATAGATGCTTTTGGTGATGCTTATGAATTTTTGATGTCAATGTATGCATCTAATGCTGGAAAATCAGGAGGAGAATTTTATACACCTCAAGAAGTAAGTGAATTATTAACAAGATTAGCTATTGTTGGAAAAACATCAGTTAATAAAGTATATGATCCAGCTTGTGGATCTGGTTCTTTACTATTAAAATCTGCGAAAATATTAGGAAAAGACAATGTAAGAAACGGATTTTATGGACAAGAAATAAATTTAACTACATACAACCTTTGCAGAATAAATATGTTTTTACATGATATAGATTATGATAAATTTGATATAGCATGTGAAGATACATTAGTTTCTCCTCAACATTGGGATGATGAGCCATTTGAAGTTATTGTTTCAAATCCACCATATTCTATAAAATGGGCTGGAGATGATAATGCAGTACTTATAAATGACCCACGTTATTCACCAGCAGGTGTATTAGCACCAAAATCAAAGGCAGATTTTGCATTTATAATGCATTCACTTTCATGGCTTGCACCAAATGGAACAGCGTCTATAGTTTGTTTTCCAGGTATTTTATATAGAGGTGGAGCAGAACAAAAAATAAGAAAATATTTAATTGATAATAACTTTGTTGATTGTATTATACAATTACCAGACAATCTATTCTTTGGAACATCAATAGCAACATGCATCATGGTTTTAAAGAAAAGTAAAAAAGATAATAGTACATTATTTATAGATGCAACAAAAGAATGTGTAAAAGTTACGAATAATAATAAATTGACAGATGAAAATATAGAAAATATTGTTAAAATTTTTGCGGATAGAAAAGATATTGATTATGTTTCAAAATTAGTTTCAAATAAAGAGATAGGAGAGAATGATTATAATTTGTCTGTTTCTACTTATGTTGAGAAAGAAGATACTAGAGAGAAAATTGATATTGATGTTTTGAATAAGGAAATAGATGAGATAGTTGCAAGAGAAAATGTACTTCGTGAGGAAATTAATAAAATTATAAAAGAAATAGAGGTAGCATAATGAGTAAGTTAAATAAATTGATAGAAGATTTGTGTCCTAATGGTGTGGAATATAAAACTGTTGGAGAAATGTGTGAAGTAATTACAGGTGGTGAAGCACCTGTAGAATCAATAAAAAGTAAAATTCCTTGTAAAGATTATATTTATCCTATTTATTCAAATGGAATAGGTGAAAATTCTATTTGGGGGTATTCAAAAAAGTACAGAATAGATAAGAAAGCAGTTACGTTTTCATCAATTGGAACAATAGGTTATCCTACAATAAGAAATCAATATTTTACTCCAATTATAAGGTTAAAAGTTATTTATCCTAAAAATGAGCAAGAATTAAACTTAAGCTTTTTAAAATATTCATTAGAAATAGTAAAATTTGAAAAGCAAAAATCTTCTGTTCCAAACATAAATTCAAGCATGATTAAAAATATAGTTATTCCTGTACCTCCAATGAAAGTACAACAGGAAATAGTCCAAATTCTGGACAAATTTTCAAAGATTGAAGCGGAACTTGAAGCTGAACTTGAAGCTGAACTTGAAGCACGAAAAAAGCAATATGAATATTACAAAGATATTTTATTAAAAAATTATAGTAGCAATGGAAATATAATGTTGAAGGAAATTGCAGAATACTCAAAAGATAAAATTAATGCAGAAGAATTGAATGAAGATAATTATGTTGGAGTAGATAATTTACTACCAAATAAACAAGGAAAGAAAAAATCAAGCCATATACCGCAAGTTGGCAATTCAACAAAATATCATATAAATGACATTTTAATAGGTAATATAAGACCATATTTAAAGAAAATATGGTATGCCAATAATAAAGGAGGCACGAATGGGGATGTTTTAGTAATTCATATAACTAATGAAAGAGTAAATCCCAAATATTTATATTATATTTTAAGTAGTGATAAATTTTTTAATTATGATACTAGTAATTCTAAAGGTGCGAAAATGCCCAGAGGAAATAAAGACGCTGTTATGAAATATAAATTTTTCCTACCAACTATGGAAGAACAAAATAAAATTGTGAATATTTTAGACAAGTTTGAAAAATTATGCAATGACATTTCAGAAGGTCTACCAGCAGAAATAGAAGCAAGACAGGAACAATACGAATATTATAGAGACAAGCTATTAACGTTTAAGGAGTTAAAAGTAAATGAATAAATATAATGTTGTAATGGAAATGAACGATTCCACAGTAGTAACAGAATATGAACCAGTAAAAAGAAAATCAGACAGCTATCAAAGTGAGCAAGCATTAGAAAACGAATTTATAAGAATGCTTACAGAACAAGGATATGACTATTTAGAAATTCATAATTCAGAATCATTAATAAAAAATCTTCGTACTCAACTAGAAATAGTAAATGATTACAAATTTACAGATAGCGAATGGGATAGATTTTTCAATGATTCTATTGCAAATAACAATGATGGAATAGTTGAAAAGACTAGAAAAATACAAGAAGATAATATTCAAGTTCTAAAAAGAGATGATGGAACAAGTAAAAATATAACTCTAATAGATAAAAAATGTATTCATAATAATAGACTACAAGTTATTAATCAGTATGTGGAAAATAGTGGAAACTATGACAATAGATATGATGTTACAATATTAGTAAATGGACTACCATTGGTACATATTGAATTAAAAAGAAGAGGAGTAGCACTAAAAGAAGCATTTAATCAAATAAATAGATATCAAAGAGATAGTTTTTGGGCTGGAAGTGGACTATATGAGTATATTCAAATATTTGTAATTTCAAATGGTACAAGTACAAAATATTATTCAAATACAACAAGAGAAAGTCATATAAAAGAACAAACATCAACTAGAAATAAAAGTAAAAAAACAAGCAATAGTTTTGAATTTACATCATATTGGGCTGATAGCAATAATAAAGTAATATCTGATTTAGTTGACTTTACAAGAACATTTTTTGCAAAACATACAATTTTAAATATATTAACGAAATATTGTGTATTCACATCAGAAGAGTTACTACTTGTAATGAGACCATATCAAATTGTTGCAACAGAGAGAATATTAAATAGAATTCAAGTAGCAACAAATTATAAAAAGATGGGAACAATTGAAGCAGGTGGATATATTTGGCATACTACTGGATCTGGAAAAACATTAACATCATTCAAAACTGCACAATTAGCCAGTAAATTAGAATATATTGATAAAGTATTATTTGTTGTAGATAGAAAAGATTTGGACTATCAAACAATGAAAGAATATGATAGATTCCAAAAAGGAGCAGCAAACGGAAACAGAAGTACAAAAGTACTTCAAAAACAATTAGAAGATACAACATCAAAAATAATAGTAACAACAATTCAAAAATTAAGTGAATTTGTAAAAAGAAACAAAAATCATCCAGTATATCAAAAACATCTGGTATTGATATTTGATGAATGCCATCGTTCACAATTTGGAGATATGCACAAAATGATAGTACAAAACTTCAAAAATTATCATTTATTTGGATTTACTGGAACACCAATATTTGCAAAAAATGCAGGAAGAACAACAAATCCAGATTTCTGCACAACTGAGCAAGCATTTGGAGAAAAATTACATACATATACAATAGTAGATGCTATAAATGATGGAAATGTATTACCATTTAGAATTGATTATATAAATACAATAAAAGCAAAAGAAGAAATGACAGATAAAGAAGTAGAGGCAATAAATACAGAAGAAGCACTATCATCACCAGAGAGAATATCAAATGTAGTTTCATACATAATAGAACACTTTGATCAGAAAACAAAAAGAAATTCATTTTATGATTTAAAAGGACAAAGAGTAAATGGATTTAACTCAATGTTTGCAGTAGCTTCAATACCAATGGCAAAAAAATATTATTTGGAATTTAAGAAACAATTAGAAGAAAAACAAAAAGATTTAACAATCGCTACAATTTATTCTTATGCACAAAATGAAGAAGATACTTCAGATGGAATATTAGATGATGAAGGATTTGAAACAGATTTATTAGATAAAAGTTCAAGAGAATTTTTAGACTTTGCAATAGATGAATACAATAAAAAATTCAAGACAAATTTCTCATCAGAAGGAAACGGATTCCAAGACTACTATAAAGATTTATCAGATAAAGTAAAACATAGAGAAATAGATTTATTAATAGTAGTGAATATGTTCTTAACAGGTTTTGATGCTACAACATTAAACACATTATGGGTAGATAAAAATTTAAAACAACATGGACTAATACAAGCTTATTCAAGAACAAATCGTATATTAAATTCAGTAAAAACTTATGGAAACATTGTATGCTTTAGAAACTTACAAGAGGCAACAAATGATGCAATAGCATTATTCGGAGATAAAAATGCAACTGGAATTGTATTACTAAAATCTTATGAAGATTACTATTATGGATATGAAGATGATAATGGCAAAAATCAAATAGGATATGAAGAAAGAATAGCAATGTTATTACAAAAATATCCACTAGGAGTACAAATTGTTGGGGAAAAAGCTGAAAAAGACTTTATAACATCAATAGGAAATATATTAAGATTAAGAAATATATTATCATCATTTGATAAATTTGAAGGAAACGAAATATTATCTGAAAGAGATTTTCAAGACTACACAGGAATGTATGTTGATTTATATCAAAAATATAAACAAAAAGATGACGGAGAGAAAGAAAGCATAAAAGATGATATAGTATTTGAAATGGAACTTGTAAAACAAGTAGAAGTAAACATAGACTACATTTTAATGCTAGTTGCAAAATATCATCAATCTAATTGTGAAGATAAAGAAATACTTGGAACTATTGATAAAGCTATAAAATCAAGTTTAGCACTTCGTTCAAAGAAAGAATTAATAGATGGATTTATTTCAAAAATAAATGCAGATACAAATGTTATGGATGATTGGGGTAAATTTGTAAAAGAACAAAAAGAAATAGACTTAAAGAAAATAATTAATGATGAAAATTTGAATGAAGAAGAAACTAGAAAGTTTTTAGATAATGCTTTTAGAGATGGACAAGTTAAAACAAATGGAACAGATATAGAAAAAATTCTTCCTCCAATGAGAAGATTTGGTGGAGGTAATAGGGCAAAGAAAAAGGAAAATATAATAGTTAAAGTTAAGAAGTTTTTTGAAAAATATTTTGGACTTGGAACTGCCGATAGAAATGATGATGGCTTTGAATATAGGTTTACTGAGGAGGAAGAAAGTTATGATTTAAATATGGTTGCAGAAGAGGAAGAAGAATATAAACATGAATAAACAAAGAATTAAGCTATTTGCAAAGTTTATGAGAGATACATAAAAATATATAAGGAGAAAATGAATGTTAGGAGATATAGCTTCTATAGCAACATTAGTGTTATTTTTTATTTATTTTATAGGTAGAATAATTACAATCGCTATAGAAAATAATATAAAATATGAAAGTG
>USJA01000032.1 GCA_900554875.1 uncultured Clostridium sp.
ACTTTTTTCTGTGTAACTTGTTTTTTATTTAAAATATTTTCTATATAACTTACAAGTATTTTTGTTTTCTCTCCCTCTTTAATATTCACCTTACCAGTTACCTTTACGACCATATCTGTTTTTAATAAGTCATAAAATTTGTTAAAAACTGTAGGAAAGACAACTAATTCAACACTACCATATATATCCTCAAGTGTAGTAAACATCATTTGCTTACCAGATTTAGTATTAAGCAGCTTAGATGAAGTTATTATTCCACACAAACTAACAGTTTTATTGTCAAAATCCTCTTTTTTTGTTTTACTATTCTCATCAATATCTTCATTACTATTTAAATCTATAGTACTTACAGTTGAATTTTTTTGTATATACTCTTTATATTCATCTAACGGATGCCCTGATACATACATACCGAGAGTTTCTTTTTCCATATCAAGTAAATCCTTTTTAGAAGGTTTCCTTGCAGATTTTGATATTACTATTTTGGACTGATTTTCATCTGACACAACATCAAAAAAATTCATTTGATTTATATAATTCTTCTTTTTAGTTTCATTTACGTTATCAACAATTATTTCAAAGCTGTCTAACATATCAAATCTTGTACTTTCATTTTCTATTTCATCAAAACATCCTGCCTTAATTAAGCTTTCAATACATTTTTTATTTACATTATCGCCAGATACTCTCTCGCAAAAATCAACAAAATTTATAAATTTACCGTTTCGTTTTCTCTCATTTATAATCTCGCAAATGGCATTATTTCCTACATTTTTAATTGATGATAATGCAAACCTAATTTTGTTATTTATAACAGCAAATTTTAAATAACTTTCATTAATATCAGGCCTTAATACTTCAATATTAAGTTTTCTACATTCCTCTATATATAAAGGAATTTTGTCAAGATTACCAAGAAAACTATTCATAGTTGCAGCCATAAATTCATGTGGAAAGTGCGTTTTTAAATATGCAGTTTGATAAGCAACCACTGCATAACATGCTGCATGAGATTTATTAAATGCATATTTGGCAAACTCAGCCATTTCATCAAATATTTTATTTGCACTTTCCTCATCAATATTGTTTCTTTTTGCCCCTTCAACAAAAACTTCTCTTTCCTTTGCCATTACATCAAGTTTCTTTTTTCCCATTGCACGTCTTACTAAATCTGCTCTTCCAAAGCTATATCCAGCTAAATCTCTAAAAATTTGCATTACCTGTTCTTGATAAACCATACATCCATATGTATCTTTCAATATTGGTTTTAATGAATCATGCGTATAAATAACATTATCAGGATTTTCTTTATTGTGTATATATCTTGGAATTTGATCCATAGGCCCAGGTCTATATAAAGATATCATAACAATTATATCTTCTAAAGTATTTGGTTTTAGTTCCATCATAACACGCCTAAATCCTGGACTTTCCATTTGAAATACCCCAAGAGTTTTCCCCTCTGTAAGAAGTTTAAATGTATCTACATCGTCCATTTCTCCAAAATCTACATCTACGCCATGTATTTTTTTTATAAGTTTTAGAGTATCACCTATTACTGTAAGTGTCCTAAGTCCTAAAAAATCCATTTTAAGAAGTCCTAATTCCTCAAGAGTTGTCATAGTATACTCCGTAGATATCACTCCGTCACTCTCATAAAGCGGAACATAACTTACAACAGGTTCTTTAGTTATAACAACACCTGCTGCATGGGTGGAAGCGTGTCTTGCAAGTCCCTCTGCTTTTTTAGATAAATCAATTATTTCTCTAACCTGCATATCAGTTTCATAAATTTCCCTTAATTCTTTATTAACTTCTAAAGCCTTATCTATAGTTATTTTTAAATCTCTTGGTATAAGCTTTGCAATCATATCAGCTTTAGTATATGGGACATCTAAAGCCCTTGCGACATCACGAATTGCAGCTCTTGCAGCCATTGTACCGAATGTTATGATTTGTGCTACATGATCATGTCCATATTTTCTACATACATACTCTATTACTTCTTCTCTTCTTTCATAACAAAAATCCACATCAAAGTCAGGCATACTAACTCTTTCAGGATTTAAAAATCTTTCAAATATTAAGTTAAATTTTAAAGGATCAATATTGGTTATTCCTATAAGATATGCAGCTAGTGAACCTGCACCACTTCCACGTCCAGGCCCTACTGCTATTCCCTGTGATTTTGCATAATTAATATAATCCTGCACAATTAAAAAATAGTCTATGTATCCCATTTTATCTATTATTTCTATTTCATAATCAAGTCTTTTTTTAGCTTCTTGTTTTTTTTCTAATGGATATTTTTTTTCTAATCCCTCATAACAAAGTTTTTTAAAGTACTCTAAATGAGTCATGTTTTCATTTATTTTAAATTCAGGTAAAATAGTCTTTCCAAATTCAAATGTTACATTACACATATCTGCTATTTTTTGTGTATTCTCAATTGCTTCAGGTAAATTTTCAAAATCACTTTGCATCTCTTCTTTAGTCTTTACGTAAAATTCATTTACTTTAAAGCTCATTCTATTAGGATCAGACATTGTAGTTCTTGTCTGTATGCAAAGCAACACCTCATGAAAATCATAATCTTCCTTATTTAAGTAATGGCAATCATTTGTCGCAACAAGTCCTACTCCAAATTCTTTTGATAGCTCTACAAGTTTGCTATTTACTAATATCTGTTCTCTCAATTTATTTCCCTGAACTTCCAAAAAATATCTATCTTTTCCAAAAATGTTGATATATTCTTTTATGGTTTCTTTTGCCCCATCTATGTTATGATTTACTATTTTTTTTGCTACTTCACCAGCAAGACAGGCACTAAGAGCAATTATTCCCTTGTTATATTTTTTTAATAAATCTTTATCAACACGTGGTTTGTAATAGAAACCTTCTGTATAACCTGAAGATACTATTTTTATTAAATTTTTATAACCTTCATTGTTCATAGCAAGTAATATTAAATGACAAGGTTCAGTATCAATCTTTCCTTGCTTGTCAAATCTACTACGGGGTGCAACATACACTTCACAACCAATTATGGGTTTTATCCCCTCAGCAATACAAGCTTTATACATCTCAACCGCACCAAACATATTACCATGGTCGGTTATTGCAACAGCATTCATCCCATTTTCTTTAACTTTTTTTACCAAATCATTTATTCGTATAGCGCCGTCTAGTAAACTATACTCTGTATGAACATGCAAATGTACGAAACTCATATAACCTCACCGCCTCAAATTTAATAATATGATTATATCAAAATTATATCAAAAAGTCCACATGTCCATAGAGTTAGTTTATAGAAAAAGTTAGATAAATATTTTAATTACTCTTGATAGGAGGAAATTTTGTTTCTTAGATTAAATAACATGATTATATTTGGAATTACCATAAGTGCATTTGCTATTGAAGATATACTCCAGATTAATTCAATTTTTGATATTGCCCCTATAAAAACGCAGATTAAATATATAGTTCTATATTTAGTTATACTTTTCTTATTTTTAAATAAAAAATTTACTGCTTTTGTTCCATAAAAGCCTGAGCATGGAATTGTTGAAATTGCAAATACAACTATCATAAATATAAATACATATTTACCAAACGGAAGAAGTGAGTATGTATAATTGGCAATTAAAGCTGGATTTTCTGTTATATTATACATTCCACTTGCTACAAATACGATTCCCGTCATTGTACATAATAACACAGTATCTATAAAAACGCTTGTCGATGATATAATTGATTGTTTTTTTATATCTTTTTCATTAACCATTACATCAAATATCGGAGATGTTCCCATTCCTGCTTCATTAGTAAAAAGTCCCTTTGATAATCCTGTATTCATTGCCTTCATCATAGTACTAGCCAATAGTCCCCCAGTACATGATTTTACATTAAAGGCTTCCGTTATTATTTTTATAATGCTTGGAATTATATTATTTCTATAAATATACATTAATACTATACAAGAAATTAGATAAATTATAGTTGCTATTGGTATTAATACACTACTTATATTTGAAATTCTTTTTTCATTACCTAATAAGGCATATGCACAAGGAATAACAATTATTATGCCAAGTAAAACTGTATTTATTTTTAAGTTTGCATTTATACTTGCCGATATTGCGTTTGATTGTATCATTGCTCCCATACCAAATGTTGTTAAAATAAGGAAAATACAAAATAATTTTGCAAGAAGTGGCTTATTCAATATATCTTTTAGCACATACATTGCTCCACCACAATACTTTCCATTTCTATCCTTTTTTCTATATTTTAACACTATATATGTTTCTGCATACTTTGTAGCAATTGCAAATATTCCTGATATAAATATCCAAAATATACTTCCTATTCCTCCAATTGTAATAGCTGCTGCAACTCCTATTATATTTCCTGTACCGAGTGTTGAGGCTAATACCGTCATAAGAGATTTGAAAGAACTTATTCCTTCATTTGTATTTTTTTTATCTCCTTTTAACATATATTTTATACCTTTTAGGGTATTTTTTTGTGGAATTTTTAGTTTAAATGTAAAATATATATGAGCTCCCATCAATAATATTACCAGTGGAATACCACATACAAAACTTTCTATACTATATATGAATTCTAACATTAAACCACCATAGTAATATTTATGCAATAATAAAAAATATTTGACAAAAAAATGAAAATGTTGTATAATAATTATGTAAATTATTTTTATAATCTTTCAAAATCAATTGAAGAAAGGATGAAATTAATGTCAAATAAGAAATACATCTTCTGTTTCATCAACGGCAGTCCATATTACTGCGCAATCGAAGAAGGAAAAAGTAGGAAATACTTTGCGGCACCTAATTCTATTGAAAAATGCCTAAAGATAATAAAAAATTATTATCTTTCAAACGGGCAGAAGATCGAGAGGCCGAACATGAAAATGATCTGGAATACCCTGGGAGAGATTGTATTCAAATGCAAATACAATCCCTACTACAACATAAACAACAAAGACAATATTGGTAATAGTTTTGAAAAAATTTTTACCAAAGAAATAGTTAAGTTTATGAACGAGAATCCCAATATTTTCATAAAAAAGGATTTCACGATTATTAATAGGGAATTACGTGAGATAATTTCTCAAACTGGCGAGCATCTCTCATCACTAAAACGGGTTTCTCCGATCCCCAAATATTAAAACAATAACCCACCAACTAATTGTTGATGGGTTATTATTTTATTTTTTTACTTTTTTTATTTTTGTGACAATTATAGTTACATCATCATTTAAAACATTTTCATATTTTCTTAAAACAGCTTTATACAAATCGTCTGCGATTGCTTTTGAAGACTTACCAGTATCTATATTTTTCAAATTTTCGGTAAAGTAGTTATCTGAAATATTTTCTTCTGTTTCACCTAAAACTCCATCACTTATTTGAACCACTATATCTTTATCAAACAATTTTTTTACTATTGGCAAATAATCTGGTTTATCTGTAAGTCCAACAGGAATATTTATGTTATTTATAGTTATTATTTTTCCTTCATGAAGAATATATGTCGGTGCTGCTCCAAGTTTTATATACTGTGATTTACCTGTTCTTAAATCAATAACCATATTATCTAATGTAGATGAATTCTTGCTTTCTGATTTTAATTTCAATACGCTATTTATAATTTCAATAGAAGCATTCTCATCAAAACCTCCTGTTAAGAGTCTTTCAAGCATATCAATAACCATCTTAGACGATTTTGAAGCTGCACGTCCATTTCCTTCACCATCTGAAATTACACTTATATACTTTAAATCATGAAGCTCGTCTACAAGATAAGAGTCTCCTGATATTGTTTCGCCATTTTTTGCAACACTTATTATACTATTTTGAACATCATATTCAGGAACTGAAACAATTTTAATTTTTGATTTTTCAGTTTTACTACTATTTAATATAAGTTTTACAATCATTGGTTTTTCAAGTATATTACTTACAATAGAAACAATTTCTTTTTTTTGTTTATCAATATTATTCAATATATTTGTTACAAATGTATATTCAATTAATGAATCAGATTCCTTAAATTCATCTTCATAAACCAAATATCCATAAAATTTCAATTCTTCTCTTAACTTCTCTTGCTTTTTATCTAGTTTAATAAGATCACTTTTTATATTTTTAGATATATTAGATAAAATTTTGGATACTTCTTTATATTGATCTGATAATTTGCTAGCATTACTCTTTTCTTTTTCCTTTAATATTCTCATTAATTTCATACTATTATATACTTCGTATATATCCTTTATCATTTCTTTTGAAAATTCACAATCAAAATTTAACATCTTTTCATCTATAGTTTCATTATTCTCAAGTTTCCCCGAGATGTAATCAACTATTAAATTTAATTTTTCCTCATTTAGGCACTCTTTTCTTCTATTGCATCCTAGGCATCTTTCATTAACCGTATTTTCTATGTATTTTTTTATCACTTCTCTTGTTTCTTGCTTATCTTCATCACTTACATCAACAACTACACTTGCAATATTATCAAATATGTCTGACATTGCTCCTATTTTTTCCTTAACACTTGTACTACTATCAAGCATATTTTGATAAGGATTTTCTAGTGTCTTATTTTTATTAAATATTCTATCTAATTTTGTTTCAAATACCTTTGGCATGAATAAAAGTGTAACTGAAGCTATAACAAGCTCACTAATTCTCATTGTTAATTCAGAAAAACCATTTGCATAATACACTATATATAAATTTCCAGCTATAAATCCTATAACTACACCTATTTTTCCAATTTTAGAAAGAATTCCAGCAATAAATCCACTAAACGCCAAGGTTACAACATACGTCATATTTATATCTGATAGAAATGTTAAAATAAGGCCTAACACTAGACCTGTTGCAGCCCCAGTGACCCAACCATTTTTCCATCCGAAAATCAAGACTAAAATTAATACTAAAATATTAAACACGGATAGTTGCATGATGTTTAATCCATTAAAAATGGTAAGTGCTATACCAAGTACTATAACCATGGAGATAGTTTCTTCCCTTGAAAATACATACCCCTTTGATATGTTTGTAAGTACATATACTCCTGAAACAAATACAAAATATAGTATTGCTGCAGCTATTATATTACTCAAATATGTAAAAAAGCCTGTAATTAGTGTACCCTGAATCAAGTTATATACAATTTCAACTACACCAAGTGATATCATAAATTTTATAAATACACTAAATCTTTTGCTTACACCCTCTATATTTACAATTACCGTTATAAGAGTAAAAATAACAAAAAATGAAATTAATTTTATTAAAATATTCCAAGTAAATGTTTTTACTAGAAGTCCAGCTATTGATGAAACTAGCACTAATAATAAAGGAACATTGAAAACACTGGCAACGCCAAACAAAACAAGTGAAAAAGGAGAACTATCTCCCATAAAAGATGTGTTTGACATTGCAAAGGATAGTAATACAAAAATAATATTTTTTAGATTTATAAATTTCTTTAAAGTATTTAAAACTACTGTACCCTTTTCCCAAGAACTATCAGTTCTTACATAACTGTTATTTGAAATCATTATATCCACCTCATTTGTTCTATTTCATACTACCTATTTTACACTATTTTTTAAACGATTTTTGTCGTAATTTAATTTCATTATAACTTTTTTTATTAAATATACACCAAAACAACTTGAAATCAAATTATTTTGGTGTATTTTTTACACAGTCTTTTTTGATTTTTTCTTTTTAGGTTTTTCTTCTTCAACTTTTTCAACTTCTTCTACTTCGTCAGTATCTACCTCGTCAACAATATCTTCAGTTATTTCTTGTTCTTTCGGATTAACGAATTCATCTAATTTTTCTTTGACACTCTGCGAATTTGTTAATTCCAAAGCCCTTGTCAAAATAAATTTATTTAATTCTTCCTCATCAGTATCTTCACTTGTTACTAATTTTGAGTATTCCAAATATTCATCCTCAGTTTTTATTGTTCTATGTACATCGTTAACCATAGTTTTTATCTTCATATCATAAATATCCTTGTACATTTTTATATAATCTGAAAGACTAATTACATCTTTTTCCAAACTTTCGTCGTATATATTTTGTAATTTTTCAAATATCTTATCTATTACCTTAAAATACCTATATGAATTTTTACAGATATTTATAATTAAGTTATACTCATACATATGTCTATCTATATCGGATTCAATACCCTTTATCATTGTTTCTATAACATATTCAATTAATTCTCTTTCATCAGATGGAAGTTTTGATATGTCATAATTATCATTAATATATCCAACATAATCATCTATACTTGAAAATAAATTTTTATATAATTCGTCGGTATACTCATCTGTTTGAATTTTTGTATCAATTTCTTCTGCTGATTTTATAACCTTATTATATCTTTGTGACTTTCCCTCATCTTTTATGTTTTGTTTAACTTCATCAATTGCCGATGAAATTGAGAAAAGTCCAAATTTTATATCTTCTCTTGACCTAAATTTTGCTCTCGTTATTCTATCGTATTCCATTTCAAGAAAAGCTTTTTGTAATTCAAGCCTATCTATTTTATCTGTTGAATTTATTTTCTCTAAAATTTCAGCAGGATATGACAACTTTAATTCATACATTTCTCTTTGCATAATATCATATTGATATTTTACAAAAACAATTTCTCTTAAAATATTTTCTTGGTAAACTTTTTGTTCCTCTCCTTCAGTTTTACGTATTACTCCTAAATGTTCATCAATGGCTCTATTCATCTTGTTCATATTTACTGCTATAACAACACTTTGGATGACTCTATCGAAAAGATTTATTTTCTTTTTAGAACTAACAACTATATCAGTCATCTACTAATCCTCTCCCTCTATTTTTTTTGCATTATCTATTTTTCTCATTAGTTTACTACTTATATTATACAATTTTTTTCTATAATTTCAAGTATTTGTAGTAAAATTAACAAAATTGTTACAAAAAAGATTACTAAAAGATTACAAACAGAAATCTTTTAGTAATAATTACAACATAAGCCCTATATTTCGGTAATATTATTAAATAGATTAAGATCGGAAGAGCGTC
>USJA01000033.1 GCA_900554875.1 uncultured Clostridium sp.
TAAGTATAATAAAAAAAGAATTAAAGTTATTCTTGAGCAAATTGAAAAAAATAAAGATAGTGAATATATTGTTTTCTATAACCCTGAATGTAATGGTGTTACTAGTTCTGTTAATGAGCTTTTTGATAGTCAAAAATTAATTAAATTAGAAGAATTATTTAATAGAAAAGAAATAGAAAAAATTGCAACATGTATAAATGAAAATTGTATAAAACAGGTTGTATTTTCAACTATGGCTTTTGGATATAAGGCACTTGCAGAAAAAATTTATGAGAAAAACAAAAAAATAAAGATAGACTTCTTATGGCATGGTAGCCATGCACTTTTTGTTAATAAAAATGAGGAATTTTTTCTTGAATGCATATTGGATTTATGTAAAAGAGGAATTGTATCTAAAATAGGATTTTTAAAGGAAAGTATGTATGAATTTTATAAAAATAAAGGATATAATTCATATTTTTTAAAAAATACTGTAACAAGTATAATTTATAAAAAAGATTCTAAATTAGAAGAAAATAATAAGAATGAAAAGATAAAAATAGGATTATATTCATCTGGTGACAGATGGGAAAAGAATGTGTATAATCAATTAAGTGCATGTGCAATGGTAAAAGATTCTGTTGTAGATATAATTCCAAATACAAAACTTGCTATAAGTTTCTGTGAGCTTATGAATATAAATCAAACAAATAAAAGTTTAACAAGTTATGTATCGAGAGAAAAATTATTTAGTAAAATGAAAGAAAATGATGTCAATTTATATGTGACGTTTTCTGAATGTGCACCTATGCTACCACTTGAAAGTTTTGCTTTGGGGGTACCATGTATAATAGGAGATAATACTCATTATTTTAAAGGTACTAAATTAGAAGAGTATTTAGTGGTAAAGAGTGAAGATAATATTGATGAAATATATGAAAAAATTAATTTAGTTATAAAAAATAAAAAGGAAATAATGGAATTATATACTAAGTGGAAAAATAAATACGACGAAGAATCAAAAAATAGCGTTATTAACTTTTTAAATTCTTAAATTGGAGGAAAAAATGGAAACTAAAAATGTGTCAAATAAAGTAATACATTATTGCTGGTTTGGGGGAAATCCTTTATCTGAGCTAACAAAAAAGTGCATAGCTAGTTGGAAAAAATATTTACCAGATTTTGAAATTAAAGAATGGAATGAGAAAAATTTTGATGTAAATCAATGTGAATTTGTAAAACAGGCCTATGAGCAAAAAAAATGGGCATTTGTTGCTGATTATACTAGGTTTAAAGTTTTAGAGCAATATGGAGGATTATACCTAGATACAGATATGGAAATTACAGCCGATATTGCAAAATATTTGGAACATGACTTATTCTTGGGATGCGAAGATTCAAAACTTATTAATGCAGCAGTGGTATGGAGTAAAGAAAAAAATAATAAGCATATAAAAAATATTGTTAAAACATACGAAGATAAAGAAGACTTTAATGTTTCAGGAGATCTATATAAAGAGAGTGTACCTCAAGTATTAAGTACATATTTTAAAAGTTATGGATTTGATAAAGAAAAAGAAGAAATTCAAGTTTTAGATGAAAATAGCGTATACATTTATCCAATGGAATATTTTTATCCATTAAGTTACGACCATCAACATAATAAATTTACAGAAAATTCATGTATGATACACCATTTTGATGCAACATGGATTTCACCTATGGAGAAATTTAAAACTGATATGAAAAGAAAGAATATGAAATGGGTTGTATATGTTATTGACTTTTTTATAAATACAAAAAATTTTATTTTTGCATATTTAAATTATAAAGATATAGTTATTTTTATTATGATGTTTTTAATAATGGCTTTAATGACCTTTGCTTTTAAACCTTTAGATGAAAAAACTATACTTTTTGGAAATAATTCATGTAAGTACTCAACTATAATATTAGTTGAAGGAGTATTGGCATACATATGGACTGATATTTGTAAAAGGTTAAGATTATTTGAAATAAATAAAGCTTTAGATAAAAATTTATTAGAAAATAAATCATGTGATTATAGAAAGTCTCATATTAACAATGAAAAACTAAAGTCAATTGAGTTATATGAAAATAAAATTTGGGGTATTCAAGTTGTTTGCTTAATTATCTTCAGTATTCTTTGTCCTATTTTTTATTCAATAAATGGGATGAATATTAGTCAAATAATATTTTCATTTTGCTTTATTGAAGCAGTATTTACATTTTATATTGGTATTAGGAAAGAATTTAAATATAGAATTTTAGATCTATTACTAATTGATTTCATACTTTCAATAATGTCAATTACAAGTAGTTATGGATTAATTATTGGGTCTTTAATGTTTTTTGTATTTGCGTTATTTATTTTTAAGGCAAAACTATCAAAAAAAAGAAATATAGCTTTTATAGGTGCAGCAGCCTTTTTTATTGTTATAGCTCAAATAGTTAATTTTTTATTTGGAATGTTTGATATTAATTTTAACGTTATGCTTAACTTTGAAAATTTGAACAAATTTTCAACAGTAACATCCATTGAAAACTATAACGTTAATTCTAATGTAATAACAAATTTCCAAGCTAGCAACAATATGTTAGTGAGTATAATAAAGACTTTCTTAAGTAATTCTTGTTTACATATTTTATCATCAGCAATTGGGATATTTATATTAGACGCCATTGTCTTAATTCTAATTGCATTAACTAGTAAGAACTTTAAATATTTGTTTTTATTAATTTTACCTATATTAAATACTATATTTAATATAAATTATGATTGCTTAATATACTCTAATTATTTAGTTTTGATTTTCTTAGTAATTGTGTTGGTAATTTTTGTATTTAATAAAATATTTAAAGATGAAAAAATAATAATAGATTAGTAATGTATAATAGAAATGGAGTAAATTATGAAAAAAAAGATTAGTTTGTTACTTTTGATACCAATATATATTATAATGTTTGTTTTGAATAACTGCAGAGAAATTTTTTCAAACTATAAAAATGGCTTTTCATTATTTAAAGACATGCAATTTATTAATATATCATTCATTATAGCCTTATTTGCTTTCTTTGTTCTAATAATTTTTAGTAAAGAAAAAATTTTGAAAAATAAGACTTTTTGGTCATCACTCTTTGTAGTTTTATGCCTTAATTTATTAAATGGTATTTTTATAGGTAAGAATTTTGACTATTATATAGTATTATATTTCTTTTTAATATTTGAAAGCTTTACTATGTCAAAGATTATTAAACAACGATTTAACATTTCAATATTTGTTATAACAATGAGTATTGTGATTTTTATGACAATTATTGCTTTGTTTAATTTGTTATTTATAGCTAAATATTGTATTGTAATTCTATTTGTAATTTCTCTTATATATTTACTTTATGATTATTTTAAAAATAATGGAGAAAAAATAGAAAGCGTAAATAATAGAAATCTTGGAATAGTTATATTTTCAGTTATGTTTGTTATATTTGTTATAGGCGGTATTAATAGATATGTTCATGTTTATGACGAATATTCTCATTGGGCTTTTGATGCTAAAGCTGTTATAGAATATGATAAATTAAGTACTTGTGAAGAAGTAATGTCTCCAACTAGGACATATCCACCAGCTCTTAGTGTGTGGCATTATTTTGTTAATATTTTTACTACAAGTTCTAATGAATCACATTTATACATAGGATTGTCAATTTTTATTCTAATAGCTTTAATGCCATGCTTTAGTTTTATAGAAAAGAAGAATAAAATATTGACACCAATTCTTGTAATTGCAGTGTATTTTTCTTGTTATCTATTTGGAAATGTATATAACTATACAAGCTTATATGCAGATTATGCACTTTCAGCTGTATTTGCTTCAGGAATAATATTTACATTAATATTTAAAGATGATGTTAAAAAGATGAAAAGGTATTTATTGCTCTCTTTAGGAATGTGTTGTATTATAAAACCTTCTGGAATTGTTCTTGCAGGAAGCTTTATTATTATAAAAATGTTAGCTGAAATTTTGTGTAATAGTGATCAAAATAGCAACTTAAAAGAAAGAGTGAAAGATACTATAAAAAAATGGTGGAAAGTTGGAGTAGTTTTATTATTAATATTTTTTGTTTGGAATTTATATACAAAGATATGTAACAACATATATAATAATTACTATGAATATACTCTATTGCCTCCATCACTTGAAACAAGTGTTTCTGCTAAACTTAACACATATACATTAGAGAAAACAATTTATAATCTAATTGGTTCATTTAAAGATGATATATTTTATGGTATCTTAAATATCAATCTATATCAATATTTATTAATTATGATTTCCTTTGGAATATTAATAATTTATTTAAGTAAAAAGAGGGAAAATAAAAACCTAAAGTTAATAGTTGCATATTCAATTGGCTATTTAATATTTTTTGCACTTACTTTTGGATCAATGTTTGTAATGTTTACTAAATATGAAGCTGAAAATTTGGCATCATTTGGAAGATATTTAAATCCTTTTCACTATGCAATACTTATTGTTTTTATAGTTACATTATTTAGAAATTTTGATTTAAATATTGCAAAGAAAAAGAGTGTATTTATTACATTAGCTCTATTTTTCTTAATAGCAAATATATCTTTTAGTAATATTTTATATTTTGTTTATGATTATGGAACTGATAGAAAACAAACATATACAGTAAGTAATCAAAGAAATGATAAGTTTGAAATTGTTAGGAAAAATACAGATAAAAATAGTCAAGTATACGTTTTAGATCAGGAGGATAAAGATGGTATAATGGCTATGTGGTATGCTAGATATTATTCATTTCCAAGAAGAGTAAATGCATCTTCAAGAGTTATAGGATGGAAGATAAGAACAAAAAATAATGTAGATGATTTACAGGATTGGGGTTTAAGAGCCAGTGATTTAGAAAAGCAATTATTTGATTATAAATTCGACTATTTGTTCTTGTATACATATGATGAAGAAATGTTTAAAGAAATTAACTATATGTTAGATGAACCATATAATAACGTTATTAACAAATATACTTTATTTAAAGTTACTAGAAATGAGGAAAATCAAACTGTAACATTAAGTCCAGTGGCATAAGAAAGGAGAGCTATTAAATCAATTTTGTGGTTTGATAGAAAAATTAATATGGAAAATATAAGAGTTTTATTAATTATACCAGCTTATAATGAGGAAGAAAATATTTTAAACACTTATAATGATGTTATAAAATATAATAAAGAAAATAATACCTCCTATGATTGTATTGTTATAAATGATTGTTCGACAGATAATACAAAGAAAATATTGGAAGAAAATAATATACCACATATAGATTTGATTCATAATTTAGGAATTGGAGGAGCAGTGCAAACAGGATATAAGTATGCTTACAATAATAATTATGATATTGCTGTTCAATATGATGGAGATGGTCAACATGACGTTAGTTATATTAAAAATATTATTGAACCAATAATAAATAACGAAGCTGATTTTGTTATAGGTAGCAGATTTATAAAGAAATTAAGTAAATTTAGAACTAGTGCATCAAGAAGAATGGGAATAAAGATTTTATCTTTATTTATAAAAATGGCGTGTGGCTCAAAAGTATATGATACTACAAGTGGATTTAGAGCTGTTAATAAGGAAATAATAAAAATTTTTTCAGAAAGTTATCCAACAGAATATCCTGAACCAATAACTACAGTTGAAGTGATAAAAAGAGGTTTTAGATTTAAAGAAGTTGCTGTTAACATGAAAGAACGCACTGGAGGAAAATCATCAATTCATGCATGGAAAAATGTATATTACATGTTAAATGTTTGCTTATCTATAGTTATAACCGGAACAAGGAGGTTTAAATAATTATGCAAAAAGGATTAATTATTCTTATGATAATATTTGCAGTTTTACTTTTTATTGTTATATTTTGTTTAATGAGAAAAAACAAAATTTCCGTTAAGTATGGCCTAATATGGTTTTTAGCTGCAATTTTTATTCTCTTACTTTCTATTTTGCCAAGCTTGATGGAAAGTATGGCAAACTTTTTGGGATTTGAATTATTATCAAACATGGTACTTTGTTTGTTTGTAGCTGTTTTGATGTTCATATCAATTGCTTTGACGGTAATGATAACAGGACAAAAAAAGAAAATTAAAATTTTAATACAAGAGGTATCTATTTTGAAACAAGAAGTTGAGAAAAAATCAAATTAGTTTGAGTTATTAAGGAGGAAAATATATGGATTATGATGTTTTAATTGTTGGTGCAGGATTTGCAGGAAGCACGCTGGCTCAAAAATTTTCAGAAGATGGGAAAAAAGTTTTAGTAATTGACAAAAGAGAACATATTGGTGGAAATATGTATGAGGAATTAAGAAATAATGGTGTTAGGGTTCATAAGTATGGGCCTCATATCTTCCATACTAACGATAAAGAGATTTTAGATTATTTAAAAAGATTTTCAGGATTTTATTTTTATGAACATCGTGTAATTGGATACATAGATGAAAATTATGTTCCAATACCTTTTAATTTTAAATCTTTAGAATTATTATTTGATGAAAAAGAATGTGCAGAAATAAAGGACAAGCTTTTAAAGAAATATGAAAATAAGAAAAAAGTTTCTATTTTAGATTTATTAAATGATGACGATCAAAAAATAAGTAAATTTGGTGAATATGTATATAATAAAGTATTTGTTAATTATACAGCTAAGCAATGGAATATCCCAATAGATCAAGTTGACAAATCAGTAATAAACAGGGTACCCGTTATACTTGGGTATGATGATAGATATTTTCAAGACACATATCAGTTTATGCCTAAAAATGGATATAATGAAATTTTTGAAAATATGTTAAAAAATGAAAATATAGATGTTAAATTAGGTGTAGACGCAAAAGAAATTATTAAAGTTGATACTAGCAAAAATGAGATTATATACAATGGAAAGAAATTTGAAGGAAAGGTTATATATACAGGTCCTTTAGACCAATTACTTGATTATAAATATGGTCCATTGCCATATAGATCTCTTACTTTAAAATTTGAGGATAGAGATGAAAACTATTATCAACCAACTTCAGTAGTTAACTATCCTAATGATAATGATTTTACAAGAATAACAGAATTTAAATACTTATCAAATCAAATAGTTAATAATAAAACTACAATTTTAAAGGAGTACCCTTTAACATATGATTATAGGAATAGTTCACATGTCCCATATTATGCTATATTTAATGAGGATAATCTTAATTTGTATAATAAATATAGAGAAGATGTAAGTAAAATAACTAATTTGTATTTGTGTGGAAGATTAGCCGAATATAAATATTATAATATGGATGCTGTAATAAGAAGAGCTTTAGATTTATATGAGGAAATAAAAGGAGAATAAAAATGAAAGAAAAAAAATTAAGTGTTATTGTACCATGTTATAAAGTTGAAAAGTACTTACCAAGATGTTTAGATTCTCTAGTTAATCAAACGCTTGAGGAAATCGAAGTAATATGCATAAATGATGGTTCACCAGACAATTGTATTAATATATTAAAAGAATATAAGGAAAAATATCCAGATAAAATTGTTATAATAGATAAAGAAAATGAAGGTGTTTGGAGGGGAAGAAAAGATGGAATTAAGATAGCAACGGGTGAATTTATAGGCTTTGTTGATAGTGATGATTACGTATCTCTAGAATGGGCTAAAAAGTTGTATGATGCAGCAAAAGCTAAAGATGCAGATATATCTGTTTGTGGTTTTGATCGTATAGATATGGATACGGGAAAATTATATTCAAGAGAAATGTGTAAGTCAGAGAAAACAGTAATAAATATGGAAAAAAATCCTGAAGATACTTTAATGATAAATGGAGCTCCATGGAATAAAATATATAAAGCTTATCTCTTAAAGGAAATGGCAGAACTTGAACATCCTCCAAAAATATTAGACGATATGATGTTTTTATTACTTATATATATAAATGCAAAAAAAATTGTGTTTATACCAGATAGTTTGGTATATTATATGGTAAGAACAGATTCAATAATAAATACAATTAAAGAAGAAAAAGTAGATTCTACATATCAAGCGATGATAGAAGTAAGAAGAGTGTACGAACAAAGCGAGAATAGATCTAGAATGTTGCCAGTTTTGGATGGTATGGCATTCTTACATTTAGGAGTTTCTTTGATGTTTAGGCTTTCAAATGATCCTGAATGTAATTTGAAAAAGGCTATAAAAAAGAACAATAAATTTTTAGATGATTACTTCCCAACGTGGAGACACTTAAGATATATTAAAATCTCATATATGTTCAAACATGGATTTAGTAATTTTAAATTGTGGGTTATGAAAGTGTTCTACAAGTTACATTTCTTTAGAGTTTTTCTAAAAGTGTATAATTTTATGATTAATAAATTAAAAGTAGATATAAAATGGTAGAGGGGAGTTACTATGAAGATAGTTATGGTATGTATTTACCTTTTATTAACTCTTTCAGGACTTGTGCTTATAAAAAAAGGTGCAAATCCTGGAAAAATTAATGCAAGTAAAAAAGAAATTGGGTTATCAATTAGCCCAATTAGTGCTTTAGGCTTTTTGTGTTACCTATGCAGTTTTTTACTTTTTACAAAAATTGTAGTAATTTTTGATTTAAGTTATATTATGCCAATTGTTACAGGAATAGTGCAGATAGCAACCTTAATTGTTGCTAAAATTTTCTTTAAAGAAAATTTTAATTTAAAGGCTATAATTGGAGCAAGTCTAATAATAATTGGTGTTTTAATAATGAATATATAAGGGGGAAGATTTTATTATGAAAA
>USJA01000034.1 GCA_900554875.1 uncultured Clostridium sp.
TGCTACAAAGCTTAAGCCTACTTTACTACCGGCACAGCCGGAAGATTATTTTCATAAAAAAAGGAAAATAGTTGCCTATTTTCCTAGTTTAGTATATTAAAATTTATGTCCACATTTTGTACAAAATCTTGCTTCTGGTGGTTCAATTTTTCCACATTCTGGACAAACGTGTTCCTTTTCAACTTCTTTTTCTTCTTCTTTTTTAACTACTTTTTTATCAGTTTTTATCTTAACAGGTTTTTGTTTTGCACCACAATTAGGACAAAATACTGCTTCTGTAGATATTGTTTCATCACAATCAGCACATATTCTAAGTCCTTTATTAAATAGTATCTTTTTATTTAACTCAGCAATATCTTTATTTAATTTATCAATTTTCTTACATTCTTTTTCAAAAGTTTTACCTACTTCCTCACCATTTTTGTAGTTTTCAAAAATTGTAAGCCCCATAGATTCATATATTTTTTCAATATCTTTTTCCATCTCAGAAATTGATATTCTAGATTTTGCCTCTTCAAATAATTTTCCTGATTTATCTGCTACAGTATTATATGTATCAGTTGCCACCTTTCCTGCTTTTTTTGATATTTCTGTTACCTTATCTTTAAAATCCATAAAATCCCCTCCATCTACATTTATATATACCACAAAGATTTATTTTTTTCAAGAGTTATATAGTGGTTTATATACACTTTTTTATTTTTATATATTATAATATATGTAAATTAATAATTTTAATTCAAATATAATTTAGGCGGCATAGATACGCCGCCATATTTTTACTTAATTACAATTTTATCATCATTTAAATCAATTTTTACATTACTATTTTCCTTTATGTTTCCATCAAGCATCTCCTCTGCAAATTTATCCTCAATCTTAGACTGAATTGCTCTTCTTAAAGGTCTTGCACCATATGTATCATCAAATCCAACTTTACTTATATATTTTATTACATCATCAGATACATCTACTTTAATATTTTTATTTTCTAATCTTTTTATGAATTCATCTAGCATAATTTTAGTTATTTTTTCTATACTCTCATTACTTAGTTTTTTAAACACAATAATGTCATCAAGTCTATTTAAAAACTCTGGTCTAAATATCTTTTTAAGTTCGGCCATAACTTCATCTCTAGTTTTTTCATAGTCTTTTTTGCTATCTTCTTTATTCATAAATCCAATAGAATGATGTTCAACTATATTTCTTGCTCCAGCATTTGATGTCATAATTATTACTGTATTTTTAAAGCTTACAGTTCTTCCTGTTGAGTCAGTAAGCCTACCATCATCTAATATCTGAAGTAGCATATTAAATACATCTGGATGTGCTTTTTCTATTTCATCGAATAAAACTATACTATATGGTTTACGTCTAACTTGCTCTGTTAACTGACCTCCTTCATCATATCCTACATATCCTGGAGGTGATCCTATTAATTTAGAAACACTATGTGCTTCCATAAATTCAGACATATCAAGACGTATTAATTGATTTTCATTTCCAAATAAATTTTCTGCTAATGCTTTTGTAAGTTCAGTTTTACCAACTCCTGTTGGACCTAAAAACATAAATGATCCTATTGGTCTGTTTTCATTTTGAAGTCCAACTCTTGCTCTTTTAATAGCTCTAGCTAAAGCTTCAACTGCATCATCTTGACCAATTACACGTTTTTTTAATTCTAAATCTAAGTTTTTCAATTTTTCAGATTCAGTTTTTGTAAGCTTAGTAACTGGAATTTTTGTCCATGCGGATACTACATTTGCAATGTCTTCTGCATTTACACTTGCTTCTTTATTTTCTTCTTTTTTCTTCCAATTTTCTCTTGCTTTATTTACTTTATCTTTTAGTTCCTTTTCCTCATCTCTTAATTTTGCAGCCTTTTCAAATGATTGAGAAATTATAGCTTCTTCTTTTTCCTTAGAAACTTTTTCTATTTTATTTTCCATGTCTAATATATTTTTAGGCATAGTTACGGTTCTTAATTTTATTTTTGAACATGCTTCATCTATTAAATCGATAGCCTTGTCTGGTAAAAATCTATCATTTATATATCTTTCGGATAAATCCACAGCCGCTTTTATTGCCTCATCTGTAATTTTTACTTTATGATGTGCTTCATACTTATCTTTAAGTCCACTTAATATTTTTACTGTATCTTCTGTTGTAGGTTCATCTACAATAACTGTTTGAAATCTTCTCTCAAGTGCAGCATCTTTTTCTATGTGTTTTCTATACTCATTTAAAGTTGTTGCACCTATTATTTGAATTTCACCTCTTGATAAAAGTGGTTTTAATATATTAGCTGCATCCATTGCTCCCTCTGCAGCTCCGGCACCTATTATAGTATGCATTTCATCAATAAATAAAATTATATTACCAGCTTTTTTTATTTCTTGTAAAACATTTTTTAATCTTTCCTCAAAATCGCCTCTATATTTAGCACCTGCAACCATAGCCGACATATCAAGTGATACAACTTTTTTATTTTTTAATATTTCTGGCACCTTATTATCAACAATCATTTGTGCTAAACCTTCTACAACAGCTGTTTTACCAACCCCAGGTTCACCAATTAAAACAGGGTTATTTTTAGTTCTTCTACTTAATATTTCAATTATTCTTTGAATTTCATTTTTTCTACCTATAACAGGATCTAACTTTGATTCTTTAGCAAGTGCCGTCAAGTTTTTACCATACTGATTTAATGTTGGTGTATTAGTATCAACAGATGAAGAAAATGATGAATCAGAATAGTTTCCAACTGGTGAGTCTTCACTTAAAAGTCTAAGTAAATCTGCAAATATCCTTTGAGGATCAATATTTGTATCAATAAGTATTCTAACTGCTACACTATCAATTTCTCTCATAAGTGCTAAAAGAATATGTTCTGTTCCAACATAATTTTGTCCCATTCTCATTGCCTCTTTAGCACTGTTTTCAATTATTCTTTTTGCTCTTGGAGTAAATTCTGGATCACTTTCTAAGGTATTCATTACTCCATCAATTCTTAATATTTCCTCTTCAACATATTCTGGTTTTAACCCTTGAGATGTTAAAATTTTACTTGCAAGTCCTTCACCTTCTTTTACAAGCCCATATAATATATGCTCTGTTCCTACAAATGAATAATTATGAGTTATAGAAAATTCTTTTGCAATTTCTAAAACTCTGTTTGCTCTTCCTGTAAATTCGTACATATTACTTCAACTCCTCTCTTATATATTTTGCTCTTTTTATATCTTCCTCTTCCTTTGATAAATCTTCTTTTAAAATAATTTTTAAAGTATTTTCTTGTGTGTCAATCATTAACGATTGGACTTTTTCCAAAGTAACTTCATCTACTATATTCATTGCAACTCCAAGTCTTAATTTAGATAAAAGTTTAAATGCCTCATCTTCAGACATTATTCTTGCATTTTTTAATATTCCTAATGCTCTGTATATTTCATCGCTTAAATATATGCTATTTTCTTTTAAAACATTTCTTGCTTTTCTTTCCTGTGATATTATTGTTCCTACAATTGCTTTTGTTTTATTAATGATTTCATCATCACTAAGTCCTAAAGTTTGTCTATTTGACACTTGATATATATGACCATAACCTGATGTATTTTCGCCATAAAGTCCTCTTACTGAAAGCCCAAAACTTGTTGCTTCATCAATTATTTTAGGTAAAAGACCTAATCTTGCAAGTGCAGGTAAATGAAGCATAACAGAAACCCTCATAGCTGCTCCTACATTACTTGGACACGCTGTTATATATCCATATTTATCACTATATGAAAATTTTAATTTCTCTTCTAGTTTATCAGTAAATGATATTAGATTGTTATAACATTTATCAATATCAAAACCACTTTCAAAAGCTTGAATTCTTAAGTGGTCTTCCTCATTTAACATAGCAACAATACTTGAATCTTTATTTGTTATAATAGCCGTATCTGATAAATCTAATAATTCCTTAGATATTAAATGTTCTTCCACTAAACTACCAAGAGTTGTTTCATCTATATCTTCTGTCTTAAAGAAATTATACTCTTTTAAGTTTATACTATTTTTCACTTTATCTAGTAAATTTAGCTTTTCCTTTTTTTTCATTATATTTGGAAATTTATATCCATCTATACTCCTTGCAAACCTAAGTCTAGTTGAAATTACAACATCAGAATCCTTAGAAATTTCTTTATACCACATTTATTTCACCACCTAATTATTTTCTTTTATTTTTTTCTAATTTTTTTATTTTATCACGTACAACTGCAGCCTTCTCATATTCCTCATTTTCTACTAAAGTTTTTAATTCATTTTTTAAAGATGCTACTTCATCTGATTTATCTATTTGATCTTTTTGTATATTTTTACCATTTGAAATACGTTTTTTATTATTTAATTTCATATGTCTATTCTTTCCATGCATTTTAAGAAAAATATTATCTAGTCTATCTTCAAACGTATCGTAACAATCGGGACAACCTAAAAG
Source organism: uncultured Clostridium sp. (assembly GCA_900554875.1). Taxonomy (GTDB): domain Bacteria; phylum Bacillota; class Clostridia; order TANB77; family CAG-465; genus CAG-465. Next base: position 4,487 of record USJA01000034.1, read on the forward strand.
ACCAGTGTTTGAATAATCATCAAATGTATAACCACATGTAGGACATTTTAATTCTTCTTTAAATCCCAAATCTCCAAACAAACTTGGAATATTTGTAAACATTGGAGAAAACATATCTGAAAAATTTACAAAGCCCAATTTTTTAGCACAATCCACACAAAAGTGCATTTCTTGTTTTTTACCGTTTATATCTTCCATATATCTTACAGTTGCCTCTTTTTTACCACAACTTTGACATTTCATAATAATCACTCCTTTACAGATTCATTAATATATTCTTCAGCATATCGGCTCTTACTTCGTCTTTTTTTAATTTGTCAACCTTAAGTAAACTCTTGTCAGAAAGTGCAGCCTTTATAACCTTAGCAGTATTTTTATCTAATAGATTATATCGTATAAAATCATCCAAGTAAATATCTGCGACACTTTGTGACAATTTACTACCAATTTTTTCAGTAATGTTTGATATATATTCTTCTTTAGTAGAATTTACTCTACTAATTTTTATATATCCACCACCTCCTCTTCGACTTTCTACATAAAATCCAAGCTCAGGTATAAACCTTGTGGATATTACATAGTTTATTTGCGATGGTACACAATTAAATCTATCAGCAAGTGCACTCCTATTTAATTCAGCTACTTCATTGTTTGTTATTATTTCCTTTATATACTCCTCTATTAAATCTGATATTTTCATTTTAACCTCCTTTTTAGACTTTGACTTTCTTTGACTATTAATAGTATACTACTATAAAAAACAAATGTCAATAGATTTTTATACAAAAGTCAGAAAAAGTCAAAAAATACAGATGGACGAGAAAATATCCATCTGTATCGTGATAACTATACCATATAACAACATAGCATAATTAAATCTTATGAGTACAGAACAAATAATGTACTCATTATTATATTGTGCATTTTTTTATTTTTTATACATTTTTATCTACTGTATCCATTATCCTCATGCTTGCTCCTATTGTCCGGATATGGACATCCTCCATATTTTGACAAATCCTCTTCTGGATTTCCTTCTTCTGGAATTTTAGAAGGATTATTAATTTCAGAAGGCTTATTAGTTTGTTTTTCTAATTGTTCTTTAAATGATACCATTTCTGAAAGCCTTTTGTCTCTCAACTTTTTGTATCTGCGTTCAAAATCTCTATCTTTATCCCTAATGGGTTTACCATCCTTGTTATATGCAATCATTCCAATATAGTTAGTAGGCTCCTGATCTATTTGTTCTTTTTCGAAAAATCCTTTTACAAGAGGCATATTAGTATATTGAATATTATAATACGATTCTTTTGTTATATCATTCCCATTTTCATCAAAAACTGGTTCCATATAATATTTTTTACCTTCAAAGGATCCATCTTTTTTAAAATACGTTATGTTTACTCCCTCAAGATTCTTATATGTTCCATCACCCAAATCTATTTGTTCTACTCCTGAAAATAAAGCTTCAGCAGTTATACCAGATATATATTTTAGTTTAATGTCATATTTTCTTTCATAGTTATTACCTTGTTGATTACTAACTTTATTATTTTCTTTCGGTTTAAAACGACTTAAAATTCCCATATATCTTACCTCATAATTAATCTTCAGAATTCATAAAATCTTTTAATCTCTTACTTCTACTTGGATGTCTAAGTTTTCTTAATGCTTTTGCTTCTATTTGTCTTATACGTTCCCTTGTTACTTGGAACTCACGACCAACTTCTTCCAAAGTTCTCATACGTCCATCTTGAAGACCAAATCTAAGTTTTAAAACTTTTGCCTCTCTTGGAGTTAATGTTTGCATTACATCTTCAATATGTTCTCTTAAAAGTACGTCAGCTGCTTGAGCTGCAGGAGATGGAGCATCTTCATCTGGTATAAAGTTTCCAAGATTACTCTCATCTTCTTCACCAACAGGTGTTTCTAAAGATATTGGTTCTTGAGAAACCTTTAAAACTTCTCTTACCTTTTCTACTGGCATTTCAAGTTCTGCCGCAATTTCTTCTGGTGTTGGTTCTCTTCCAAGCGTTTGTAATAAATGCCTTGATGTACGTATTAATTTATTTATAGTTTCAACCATATGTACAGGTATCCTTATTGTTCTTGCTTGGTCAGCTATCGCTCTTGTAATTGCTTGTCTAATCCACCAAGTAGCATATGTACTAAATTTATACCCTTTTGATTGATCAAATTTATCAACTGCTTTTATTAGTCCTAAGTTTCCTTCTTGTATAAGGTCAAGAAAATTCATACCTCTTCCAATATATTTTTTTGCAATACTTACAACTAATCTTAAATTTGATTCAATTAAACGTTTTTTTGCTTCTTTATCCCCGTGAACCATTCTTTCTGCAAGCATATTTTCTTCTTCATATGTTAAAAGTGGTATTTTTCCTATTTCTTTTAAAAACATTTTTACAGGATCATCTACATTTATATTATCAACAAAATCCATATTTTTAACATCATCAAGTAAAATATCCTTTTCAATTTCTGTTATATCCTCAAGATTTGGTTCAATATCAAGTTCAGCAACAGATTTCGCACCATCTATAGCAACAACTGCCATATCTGAATCATCAACATCTATATCATCATCTTCAACAGCTTCCCTATCTTTTCCAGAAAGTAAGTCTATGTTTGCCTCTTTTGATGTTTCCTTTGTATCATCCATAATTATATTTAAATTAAGTTCTGCTAAAGTATCATATATTTTTGCCATCTCTTCAGGAGTAATTTCTGCTTCATCTACAAATTTAACAATATCTTTATACTTTACTTTTTTATCTTTTTTACCTTTTTCAATAAATTTTTTTATTTTTTCTTTTTTTTCTTCTTTAGAAATATTTTTCTTCTCTACTTTTTCATTTTTTATTTTTTCCACTTTTTCCACCTTTTGTTCATCAATTCGTTTTTTACCATTTGAAACTTCTTTCATTATTTACTCCTTTACGATTTTAATCTTGATATTTCAATTATAATTTGATTTAATTCAAATTGCAATATATCTTGCTCATCTTTTGAAATATTTTCTTCTAATCTTTTTAAAATTTCATCTCTTCTATGATATAGTTTTTCCTTATGTTTGTATGTTAATACATCATTTAATAATTTTTCGTTATCAATATTTTGCGTATCTATATATATTATTTCTGTTAATTCTTTTATAAGATCCTCATCTTTTAACTTAGAGAGAATATCAATTTTATTAATGTCATATTCTTCTTTTAATTTTAGTATATACTCATAAATCTTCTTTACATTTTCATCTTCAAAATCATCTATACTTACTTCATTAAAAATTTTTTCTTGTATTTTTTTATTATGGCTTAAAATTAAAAGTATAATGTATTGTTCCTGTTTCTTTTTAAGAGTAGTAGTAAGATGCATTTTACGTGTTAAAGACTGCATATCAATATATACTGTTTCATGCTTTTTATTTAATTTTTTTTCAACTTCTTTTAAAATTGGTCCTGTTCCTATACCATATTTTTTAGAAACTCTATCTACATAAATTTCTCTTTCAATATCATTATCAATTGCGGCTAAAATCTCAGCTGTATTTTTTAAGAATTCAATTTTTGAATCCATATCATTCAAGTTAAGATTCTTCTCCAGCATTGAAATCTTAAATTCGACAAGTGAAATACTTGAATCAATACATTTTTCAAATCTTTCTTTTCCATATTTATTTATATATTCATCTGGATCTTTTACATCATGTTTATCTAGCTTTAATACTTTTACATTAATGCCTCTTTTATGCAATATATCAAGTCCTCTTAATGTTGCATTTTGTCCTGCTGAATCCTGATCATAACATATTATAACATTATCTGTATATTTTTTCAAAAGACGGGCTTGGTCATCTGTTAGGGCTGTTCCAAGAGATGCTACTGCATTATCAAAGCCACTTTTTTGAAGTGCTATTGCATCCATATATCCTTCTACAATTATGATTTTATCATGTTTCTCTCTTTTAGCAAAATTCATCATATATAAAGTTTTGCCTTTATGATATATTTCATTTTCCTTAGAATTCACATATTTAGGTAAAGACTTATCTAAAACGCGCCCGCCAAAAGCTATTATTCTATCCCTTATATCAAAAATTGGAAATATAAGTCTTGAAAAAAATCTATCATAGATTTTTCCTCTTTCATTTTTTACAAGTATTCCTGAATTTAATATATCCTGCTCACTAAAGCCTTTTTCTTTTAAATAATCCAAAAGTGGTATTTTACCATTTGCATACCCTATTCCATATTTATTTATTGTTTTTACATCAAATTGCCTTTTTTTTACATCCTCTTTTACAATATTATTT
>USJA01000035.1 GCA_900554875.1 uncultured Clostridium sp.
TACTTCTATTCCATTATTTTTAAAATACTCTTTTACCTCTTCTTCACTAATATATATATTAGCAAATTTTTTTGTTTTTATTTTGCTATCTTCTTTAGATATGTTTTGAATTTTTACATATTTTTCTTCTTTTTGTGTACTACCATTTATACTTTTTTTTACATCACTAAGTGAAAATGTAAGCTCATTATTATCAACATCTTGAACATTGTACTTTAGTTCTTTTTCCTTTGAGTCACTATTTATTTTATATTTTACAGTAATTGTACTATTTTCTTTAGACTTTGTTTTATACATATTATATCCCCAGTTTTTTTCAGTTGAATATTCAAATGACTCATCAGTTGAAGTAACTTCAACATTTATATAACTTTCTGGAACTTTTATATCAATCTCTTTTATACCATTTTCTAAATTTCCCCCGTAAAATATTATTCCATCATTTACGTTATTACTCTCTGTATATTTTATAGCTTTTTTTAGTTCATCAGTTAAAGTATAATATGTTTTTGATCCTATTTTACATCCTTTTGCATAATATATCCTTCCTGTTTTTTTAGATATACAATATATATCCTCACTATTTTCTTCTGTACCATTTCCGTAATGTAGAGTGCCTGGATTAATCATTGACATATCTATTTTATTTAAAGCAATTGTATTATCATTTGAGATATTCTCATCTTGAAATTGACTTTGTATTTCTGGAGTACTGATATCTCTTATACTAATTATTACTTCAGAATTTGATGGTAAATTTCCATTATTACTTGCAATATAACTATTTACTAGTTCATTTATATATGTTATCTCAGATGCAAATCTTACTTTTTTGTTACTATTATATATACTATTTGCTGATATAACCACGGTAGAAGAAAGTAATATTATTACTGCAATTGTAGTAAGTAAAGTAACTAAACTAAAACCCTTTTTCATTTATTTCTCCTTAATTTATATACCAAACCTTTTTTTATCCATTTGATAATTATGATTTATTTCATCCTCTGTTAAAGCTCTGTTATATACTCTAATCGAATATATTTTTCCTTTTAGCCTAAATCCGTTGGCATATCCGCTTACCATAAATGGATACTTAGCAGAAACACTCCAACTGGTATAAGCAACATTATTTTCTAATTTTTTACCGTTTAAATACATGGCATCTGGATTATATTGAGCCATGATATAATTTTTTGTATATAGATTTTCTACTAAATACCTTTTCTTTTGATGTCCTAAAGAAAATCCTTTATCATTTGGAGTCCAAGCTAAAATTTTATATGGTGATCCGAACGATGCAATATATTGTGAATCTTTAGAAGATTCTTCTAACTCTAATACCATTTCTACAGATACCGCATCTATACTATTTGATGAATACATTATCGAATCTGTTTCACTAAAGTACATACTATTATCATTTATTGTTATGTTTTCCATTGTAACATCATAATTATTTCCACTTAAATCCTCCCATATATTAGTATTTGTACTATGTCCTCCTCTTGAATTTTTAATTCCATCTAATAAAAGTACTAAACCATCTTGTATATAATCCATATTTGCTGTTTCATAGATAACTTTGCTATTTGATTCATTTGATGTTTCATTACCATATCCAATTTGACTTTTTAATTCTTCTGTCAAGGTATAATATATATTATTTCCTACTCTATATCCTTTAGCATAATATACAATTCCTGTCTTATTTGAAAAAACATAGACGTCATTTGAATTTTTGTCTTTTCTTGTTCCTTTTGTAATATTTTCAGCTCCAATTTTATTTAAATCAACTAAGTATAGCACAATTTTATTATCCTCTGTTATATCCTCATTTTTAAACTGATTTTTTATATTATCTGTAATTTCTAATAAAATAGATTCCTTAGTATTATCATCTAAAACGGTGTATGGAAGCTCTTCATTTTCATATTTATATTTATCTACAAGATTTTGAATCTCATAAATTTCTTTTGCAAACTGTTTTTTCTTTGTATTATTTATAATTCTATTTGATGATATCGTAATAATTGATAACAAAATTAAAAATATCATAATTGAAATTATTACAACAACATAACTAACTCCACTTTTTTTCTTTATCATAACTCCACCTTTTTACAAAATAAATTATAATTCATTATTATTATACATATTTTATACTTTGTTAAAACTTTTGTCAACGAATTTGTAAATATTTAAGAATGGATAAATTTATAACATAATACCTAATGTCATATATTTTTTACAATATTTGAATTTTCAATTAAAAAAAAAAGGATAGTAAAACTATCCCTATTCAATAATAAACCTTTTTAGTGAATTATCAGTTATTTTTCCAAGTCCCTTATATCGCAAATTTTCGTATACCCTTACTATACCATTTTGTATATCAGTATTTATAATTATTCCATTTAAGAATTTCTCATAATCTTTTTCGTTTAAATCTACTTTTTTTGAATCTTTGTATAAATTTTCTATTGACGTTATTCTATCTAACATTTCTAAGTATTCCAAATTTAAAAAATCATATAAATCTATACTGTCATCTATATCAAAATTTCCAGTTTTTAACCTTTTTAATTCTATCATAGTTGCTCCACAGCCAAGCTTTACTCCAATGTCATGTACTAAACTTCGTATATATGTTCCCTTAGAACATGATACAATAAAACTTACCTGTCTTTTTTTTAAATTGACATCTATATCATCTATACCAAATATTTCAATATCTCGTGGTTTAAGTTTTACACTTTCCCCATTTCTTGCATATTCATATGCCTTTTTTCCTTTAATTTTAATTGCACTATATATTGGGGGGATTTGAGAACTTTTTCCAATAAACCTTTTTATTCTTTCTTTTATATATATTTCATCATTATTTAATGTATTGGCAAAAACTATTTTTCCTGTTATATCGTAAGTATCAGTTTCTACTCCAAGCAACATTTTTACCTCATATTTTTTATTGTCAGACAAAAGCTCATCTGATAGTTTTGTCGCCTTACCAATACATATTGGTAATACACCTGTTGCAAGGGGATCCAATGTCCCCGTATGTCCTACTTTTGTGTTAGGAAATATCTTTCTTATTATATCTACTACATCATGTGACGTAATCCCTTGCGGTTTATTTATATTTAGTACTCCATTTTTAATTTGTGGTACCATCAACTAACATCACCTCTACAGCTTTTAAAATTTTATTTTTTACTCCATCTAAATCATCGTATATTGTAAATCCAGCCGCTCTTGGATGACCTCCGCCTCCATTTGCTATTGCAATTTTAGATATATCTACATTACCTATAGAACGCATACTTACTTTATATGTTCCATTCTTCTTTCCTCTGATATATATACCAACTTCAGTTCCTTCAACCATTCTAAGGTAATTTGTCATTCCTTCTGCATCTTCTTCATCAAGACCAAGTGAATTTATTGTATCATAATCTATTAAACTATATCTTACTTTTCCTTCATTGTAGACTTCCATATTTTCTATAGTTTTTGCAATTAATTTTAATTTAGCCTCTTTAATAGTATCATTTAATTTCTTACATACAGTAACATGGTCAGCTCCTGCCTTAATAAGTTCTGCTGCTGCTATATGAGTATCACTTGATGTATTTGAATAATTAAAACTTCCTGTATCAGTCATTATACCTGTATAAATATATGTTGCCATTTCTGAATCAAATTTAATTCCTAAATATTTAAGAAAATTATACACTACCTCAGATGCAGAAGACATTTGATCATTAATATATCTTACGTCACCATAAGGATGAGATACTTGATGATGATCAAACATTATTACATTTTTAGCTCTTGAAAATGCTTCATCGGAAAGTGCTAAACGTGTTTTATCACTTGCATCAAGAGCAATAAGTAAATCATAATTTTCAACATATATATCTTTCTCACATATTTTTGCTATATCAGGTAAAAATTTAAACACATCAGAATATTCAGGCATTATTACATGAACATCCTTATTTAATTTTTTCATTGCAAAATACATTCCATATGTAGATCCAATGGCATCACCATCTGGATTTACATGTGCTACAATATATATGCTCTTCGATTTATTTATAATTTCTTTTGCCTGTTCAAATTCCATTTAATCACATCCTTAACTATATGTTTTTTTCATTATCTTTTTTTATAACTTCATCAATAACTTTATCCATATATTCACCATATTCCATTGAGTTATCAAGTTTAAATATTAAATCCGGAATATTTCTCATTTTAACTTTCTTAGCAAGTGAATTTTTAATAAATCCCTTAGCCTTTTTAAGGGCATCTAGTACTTTTTCTTTATTCTTTTTTCCATATATACTAACATAAACAGTTGCATACTTTTGGTCTGGAGTTACTTTAACATCAGTAACAGAAATCATACCAGATACCTCAGGCTCTTTTACTTCATAAGTTATTATTGAAGATAAAGCTACTTTAATATCTTGTTCTAATCTTTCATGTCTTTGCATTAATTAACCTCTCTTTTCTTCAATTAATTGGAAACATTCTAAGATATCTCCTTCTTTAATATCGCTATAATTTTCAAGTTTTATACCACATTCATATCCTGCTTGAACTTCTTTTACATCATCTTTTTCACGTTTTAGTGAATCAATTTTTGCTTCATGAAGTACAATTGAATCTCTTACAAGTCTTACCATTGTTCCTCTTACAACTTTACCATCTTTTACATAGCATCCTGCAACGACTCCAACATTTGTAAGTTTAAACACACGTCTAATTTCACATTTTCCAAGAACTTCTTCTCTATATTTTGGAGTAAGCATTCCTTTCATAGCTGTTTCAACATCATCAATTGCATCATAGATTACTCTATATAATCTTAAGTCAACTTCTTCTTTTTTAGCAAGTTGTTCTATCATTGAATCAGGTCTTACATTAAATCCTATAATAATTGCATTTGATACTGATGCAAGTGTTATATCGCTTTCTTTTATTGCACCTGTAGATGCATGTAATACTCTTACTCTTACTTCTTCATTTGAAAGTTTTTCAAGAGATTCTTTTAAGGCTTCAACAGAACCCTCAACATCTGCTTTTATTATAACATTAAGTTCTTTAATTTTTCCTTCTTTAATTTGGTTAAATAGATCTCCTAGAGTTACTTTATGTCCTTGTTTAATTAAGTTTCTACGTCTTTCAGCAATTTTTCTATTTACTAATTGTTTTGCAACTTTTTCATTTTCAACTTCATAGAATACATCACCAGTCATTGGAACGTGAGATAAGCCAAGTACTTCAACTGGTGTAGAAGGCCCAGCAGCTTTTACTTTTTTACCTTTATCATCTTTCATTGCACGTATTCTACCAATAACATCACCCACAACAATTGTATCTCCAACATTAAGTGTACCTCTTTGTACCAACATTGAAACAATTGTACCTGAATTCTTATCAAGTCTTGCTTCAAGAACAGTTCCTTTTGATTGTTTATTTGGATTTGCCTTTAAGTCCTTTACATCAGCAACTAATAAAATCATTTCAAGTAACGTATCTATTCCCTCTCCTGTCATAGCAGATATTGGAACACAGATTGTATCTCCACCCCATTCTTCTGCTACAAGTCCAACTTCTAATAATTCTTGTTTTACACGTTCTACATTTGCATTTGGTTTATCAATTTTATTTATTGCAACAATTATAGATACTCCTGCTGCTTTAGCATGATCAATAGCTTCTATTGTTTGTGGTTTTATTCCATCATCAGCAGCTACTACAATTATAGCTATATCTGTAACTTGTGCACCTCTTGCTCTCATTGCTGTAAATGCTTCATGTCCTGGTGTATCTAAGAAACAAATTTCTCTATCTTTACATTTTACCTTGTATGCACCAATATGTTGTGTAATTCCACCAGCTTCTTTGTTAACTACATTTGAGCTTCTTATTTTATCTAAAAGTGATGTTTTACCATGATCTACGTGTCCCATTACAACAACAATTGGAGGTCTTACTTCAAGATCTTTTTCATCATCTTCAGATTCGTCAAATAATATATCCTCTTCTGTAACCTTTACTTCTTTTTCTGCTGTAATTCCAAATTCTCCAGCTACTAAATATGCTGTATCGAAGTCTATTTCCTGGTTTATTGTTGCCATTATACCAAGGTTAAATAATTTTTTTATAACCTCAGATGCTTGTTTTTTGATACTTTCAGCAAATTCCTTTACTGTCATTATTTCTGGTAACTTAACTTCAGTCATTGGAATAATTTTAGTTTGATTTAATACAGGTTTTTGTTGTTTTTTCTTTTTATTTCCTTTACTTCTTGATAAGTCACTATCTCTTTCATATAAATCCATTAATGAACCTGAATCAACTTCAAGACCTTTTAATTTAGATGTAGATATTCTTGTATTTCTTTCCCTTAATTTATTCTTATCTAATTTATCTTTTTTATTATCTAAAGAGTTTTTGTCATTATACTTTCTTTTATCAATTATATTATTCTCATATTCTCTAGTTTCTTTTTGCTCAGCTGGTGCAGATTGCTTTATAAACTTGTTAACTTGATATGCTGTGTTGCTTTGAGCATTTCTATAGTTATTACCTCTATTATTACTATATCCACCATTATTGTTTTTATAAGGTCTATCAGACTTATTAAAAGAAGAATTATTGTTTCCATTCCTTCTATTCTGATTGTTATTGCTAAATGGCTTTTTGTCTGAATAGTTTTGTTTATTATTTGAACGATAAGAGTTACTACTATTATTGTTACTAAAGTTATCGCTTTTTTCTCTATTATTTTGGGTATTAGAAAAAGATTTTCTTTCAATATTTCCATTATTTACATTATTAATGTTAGTACTTTTATTTATTTCTTTTTTAATCTCTGGAGTGGTAGTTTTTTCTATAGGTTTTCCATTTCTTGTTATAACAACATTTGTAGGACGTGTTCCAAATCTAGGTTTATTCATCATTCTATTTTGTCTATTTTGTTGCATTCCGTCTCTATTATATCCCCTTTTCTCTTGTTTTGATTTATTAATATTATCTACCGTATGATGAGATTTTTTTATTGCACCAGAGATATCCGTAGTTATTTGTTCTACCTCTTTTTTATCTCCTTCAGTATTTATTACTTTAACATTTCTACGAATTATATGCATTTGATTCTTTTCAACACCTGATTTTTTTTCCACTACCTTATTCACACCTTTTTTTAATTTACCAACAACTTCATCTTCTACAACTGACAAATGAGATTTAACCTCTACTCCTATCTTTTTCAATCTTTCAATAACTTCTGTATTAGTTATACCCAATTCTTTTGCAAGTTCATATACTTTCATTTTTCCCAAAACTATTCCCCCAATTCATTTTCTAACTCTAATAATACGTTTTTCATACTTTCATTATCTAAGTGTAATTTTGTACTAAGTTTATTCTTAGTTATATAACTCCTACATTTATTTATGCATTCATGAGACTTACACATATATATTCCTCTTGAGTTTATTTTTCCACTTTTATCATATATTGCTTTTCCATTTTTACTTACTATTCTAAATAGTTCATTTTTATTTTTTTTATCCCTACATATTATACAACTTCGTATAGGATTCATATTTATCTCTCCTATTATTCAACAACAACTTCTTTTATTTGTGTCTCTGTTTTTATATCAATTTTCCATCCTGTAAGTATTGCTGCAAGTCTTACATTTTGACCACTTGCACCGATAGCATAAGACAATGCCTCATCAGGTACAACAACAGTAGCTATTTTTTCCTCATCATTAATGTCTATGGCAAGAATTGGTGCTGGTGACAATGCATTTATTATATAACTTGGTATATCATCACTATATGGTATAACATCTATTCTTTCTCCACCAAGTTCATCAATTATTGGTTGAATTCTAACACCTTTTTTTCCAACTAAACTTCCAATTGGATCAATATTTTCATCATTAGAATATACAGCAATTTTTGTTCTACTTCCTGCTTCTCTTGCTACAGCCTTTATTTCAACAATACCATCTATAATTTCAGGTACTTCTAGTTCAAACAATTTTTTTACAAAGTTTGGATCTTTTCTTGATAAAACAATTTGAGGTCCAAATTTTCCAGATTCTGTTACACTTACAACATATGCTTTTATTCTTTGATGTGGTTTTAATTCTTCTGTTTTTACCTGTTCCTTTACTGGAATTAAAGCCTCTACTCTACCAAGATCAACTATTGTTCCGAATTTATCATTTTTTTGAACAACCCCTACTACTATTTGACCTTCCTTATCTGAATATTGTGTATATACAAGATTACGTTCTGCCTCTCTTAAACGTTGAACTATAATTTGTTTTCCAGCAACTGCCGCAATTCTACCAAAATTCTTTGGTGTTACTTCTACATTTACAACGCTTCCAATTTTTGCTCTTTTAGATATTTGCAAAGCTTCTGGTAAAGATATTTCTTTATTTTTATCCTCAACTTTCTCAACTACTGTTTTTACAGCATATACCTTTATATTTTGTTCATTTATATCAACAATTATATCCTCAGTAGTTTCATAATTCTTCTTGTAAGCAGCTTCTAATGCCATCTTTAATGACTCAATTAAATATTCTCTTGTTATTCCTTTTTCTTCATATATTTCATCAATTGCATTAAATAATTCCTTTGAACTTATTTTATCACTTTTCATCTTTTAAACTCCCCCTAATTAAAATTTCTTTAATTTATTGATATTAACATTATCTTTATCTTTAAAAGCACTTTCAAAATCATAAATAGTATGT
>USJA01000036.1 GCA_900554875.1 uncultured Clostridium sp.
TTTGATTATTTAAATTACAATTATTTACTTCTTTATTATTATATTGTTCCATGGTTTCATTTAACAATTTTATATTTTTATCTACACTTATGCTTCTAGTCAAATTTTTATACACGAGTTGCACGAATGTTCTTCTAAGTTCGTTTAATGCTGAAACAGGTACAAATATATTATTATCAACTTCTATATTTAATATATTAAATACAAATGGTGTATCTTGTGTTTTATTAAAAGCCTCTATCACCTTTTCCTTAGAAGTAGGTTTGTTTTTGGCAGGTTGAGGTATATAATCTATACTTGCAAATATATCATTATTAAGTTTTATAGTATTAACAGATATTTTCTTTCCTTTTTTTATAACAATGGAAATATCGATATTTCTTTTTCTTGTATTTTTAGTATAATATTCTTTTAAACCATTATTTATATCATAATCTGATGTCTTAAATATTCTATCTCCTACTCTTACTTTATTTTTTATATCTCCGAGCCATGCATAATTTCCTTTTTTTATTTTCTCATTTAATATCTTTTTATTCTCATCCTTAATACATGTAACAACATTTGAAAACACTATATCATTTTCATTTAAAATTTCTATACCATCATGTAATGATATATCCTCCTCTAATTTTACTTTTACAAACTCTTTTTTTTGCAATAATACTTTTCCAAGATAAAGCCCTGTATTTTTGGGAATATTTTCAGTTATACTCTCTTTATACCTTACTCCGCCTAAATATCCATCAGATATACCATCTCTGTTAAAAAGTTGCATAAGATACCTTTTATCTTTTAAATCTACAGAGTGTATTTCGTTTTTATATACAACATCATTTAAATACTTTCTATATATTTTTGTAACTCCAGCTACATATTCTGGTGTCTTATTCCTTCCTTCTAATTTTAAGGAATGAACTCCTATTTTATATAACTTTTGTATGTGTGAAAGTCCAAAAATATCCTTTTTACTAAGTATATATTTATTTGAAATCAATTCTTTATTTTGATTATATAATGAATATTTCATTCTACATGGTTGAGCACAATTTCCTCTATTTGCACTTCTATTTCCTATATAACTGCTAAGTAAACATTGCCCTGAATAACAAACACATAATGCACCATGTACAAAAACTTCTATTTCCAAAGATGTATTTTTACATATGTACTCTATCTCTGGTATTGTGAGTTCACGTGCAAGTACAACTCTTTTAAAACCTAATTTTTCTAAAAATTTTACCTGTTGTAAATTATATATGCTCATTTGTGTACTCGCGTGAAGTGAAAGTTTTGGAATTATTTTATGAATTAATGTTGCAAGCCCAATATCTTGTACAATTACTGCATCTAAGCCCTCTGAATAAAGCTTTATTAATAATTCTAGTGCCTCATCTACCTCTTTTTCATATAACAGTGTATTTAGGGTTAAATATACTTTAACACCTAATGCATGTGCATATTTAATGCATTGAATATATTCTTCAATGCTAAAATTTTGAGCCATATTTCTTGCATTAAATTTATCAAGTCCCATATATACAGCATCTGCTCCGGCGTTTATTGCCGCCATAAAACTATTTTTATTTCCAGATGGAGATAATAATTCAATATTATTTTTCATTTGACATTCACTCATTCCGTTATTTTACATTTTTTTGTCTTACGACCTCATATATACTAATTGCCGCTGACACAGAAGCATTAAGAGAATTAATTTTTCCTACCATAGGAATATTCATTAATGCATCGCAGTTTTCTTTTACAAGTCTTGAGATTCCATCCCCCTCATTTCCTATAACAAGTCCAATTGCACCATCTAACTTAGTGTTATACACTTCACTTTCTCCATTCATATCAAGTCCATATATCCATAATCCATATTCTTTTAATTTCTTTATGCTCTCAGTAATATTAGTAACACGTGCAACCTTCACATATGAGCATGCTCCTGCTGCAACTTTTTCAACGGTATCTGTTATTTGGCAAGCATTTCTTTTCTGAATTATAATTCCATGAACTCCCATACACTCACAACTACGTATAATAGCTCCTAAATTGTGGGGATCCTCAATTTTATCAAGTATAACTACAAATGGCTTTTCATTTTTTGATTCTGCATATTCTATAATTTCACTAATTTGCGAATATTTAAATTCTGTTATGCTCGCAATAATTCCCTGCGAATTTTTTCCATCAATCATTTTATCTAATTTCTGTTTGTCAGTATTTACAACTATAATTTTTCTTTTCAATGCCTCTTTTATAATTTTGTCAATATCTTTATTTGAAGTTTGTGCATATATTTTATTTATCGTAGTACCTGAATTTATTGCTTCAAGCACTGGGTTTTTTCCATATACAAGTCCCATATTTTTTTATTCTCCTTAAAAACTATTTACATTTCATTAAAACTATGATATAATTAAATTTCTAATTTTTGTTAGTTTACGTAATAATTTATGTGATTTTTATACAATATTGTTCTAAATATTGTGTATTATTAATAATATTTAAATAAAATTATATATAAAAGGATGTGCTAATGTGAAAAAGACTGAAGTTGAACTATGCTTTGTAGCTTTCGTGGCAAAAAGTATAAAAAATCTTTTCATAAGGATTTTTAAAAAATAGCCCTAAGTTGGTAGCTAGCTTTATGCTAGCTACTTTTTTATTTGTCATTTTTATTCATCATCTAATTTTAACACTTTTATAAACGCATCCTGTGGAAGTTCTACACTTCCAATTCTCCTCATCTTTTTCTTTCCTTCTTTTTGCTTTTCAAGAAGTTTTTTCTTTCTTGAAATATCTCCACCATAGCACTTAGCAAGCACATCTTTTCTTAATGCTTTTACTGTTTCACGTGCTACAACTTTTCCGCCTATTGCCGCTTGAATTGGCACTTCAAAAAGTTGTCTTGGTATTATTTCCTTTAGTTTTTCTGCCATCTTTCTTCCCCTAGTTTCTGCTTTCTCACGGTTTACTATAAATGATAGGGCATCTACTGGTTCATTATTAAGTAAAATATCTAGCTTAACTAAATTTGCCTTTTCATATTTTTCTATTTCATAGTCAAATGAGGCATAGCCCCTAGTTCTTGATTTTAAGCTATTAAAAAAATCATATATTATTTCATTTAAAGGTAAAAAATATTCTAAACATACTCTCGTTGAGTCCAGATATTTCATATTTAGGAAAGTACCTCTTCTTTCTTCACAAAGTTGCATAATATTACCAACATATTCTTTTGGAGATATAATTTCAGTTTTAGCAATTGGCTCCTCTATATATGAAATTTCATTTGGTTTTGGCATTTCAGATGGATTATATAATTCGATTATCTCTCCATTTGATTTATGAATTTTATATATAACAGACGGTGCCGTAGTAATTAAATTTAAATCATATTCTCTTTCAAGTCTTTCTTGAATAATTTCCATGTGTAGAAGTCCTAAAAAGCCACATCTAAATCCATGGCCAAGAGCTGATGAAGTCTCAAGTTTAAAATCTAATGCTGCATCATTTAATTTTAACTTCTCTAGTGCCTCTTTTAACTCCTCATAATCTGTACCTTCTGCTGGGAAAATACCTGCGTATACCATTGATTTTGCTTTTTTATATCCTTGCAGTGCTTCAGTAGCTGGATTTGATTTAAGAGTTAAGGTATCACCTACCCTAATATCTGAAACTTGTTTAATACTTGCTGCGATATATCCAACCTCACCTGCGTATAGTCTATCAGCTTCAACATATCCTCCGGGTTTCATATATCCTATTTCTGTTATTTCGTACTCTTTTTTATTTGACATTGTATATACAACGTCGCCCTTTTTTAATGTTCCATCTATTATGCGTATAAAAGCAACTGCACCTTTATAATTATCATAAACTGAATCGAAAATTAATGCTTTTAAAGGCTTCTCATTATTGCCAATTGGTGCCGGAATATTTTTTACAATATCTTCTAACACCTCTTCTACATTAAGTCCTGTTTTTGCAGATATACAAGGTGCATCCATAGCTTCAATTCCAATTACATCCTCAATCTCCCTTTTTACTTCATCAGGTCTAGCACTTGGAAGATCGATTTTATTTATTACCGGTAAAATTTCTAAATTATTTTCAAGTGCAAGATACACATTAGCTAATGTCTGTGCTTCAACTCCTTGAGCTGCGTCAACGACTAGTATAGCTCCTTCACATGCTGCAAGTGCACGTGAAACCTCATAATTAAAGTCAACATGCCCCGGAGTATCTATTAAATTCAAAATATACTCTTTTCCATCACGTGCTTTGTACTTCATTCTTACCGCTTGAGATTTTATTGTAATTCCTCTTTCTCTTTCTATATCCATGTTATCAAGTAATTGTTCTTGCATATGCCTTTCATCAATACTTCCTGTAATTTGAAGTAGTCTATCTGCAAGTGTTGATTTACCATGATCTATATGTGCAATTATACTAAAGTTTCTTATATTTTCTTTATTAACCATATTTATCCCTTCTAAATTAACAATATAATTATATCAGTTTTTTTACGCACAATCAAGCAAATAACAAAAAGTCATATGTACAATTTAATTTTATACATACTTCTTTTTTAATCATTCTGAATCACTACAAAAGTTATATTTTCTTTAACACGTGCTTTTTTGTTGAAATACAAGATATCAGATGAAGGAAACTTCCCTTTTTTACTTCTAGATAAAAAGTTCATCACTAGTTTTACTCTCTTCTTTATATTAATTTATAACATGTCAATATATTTCTGTACATTTTTTTTAATGTGTGATATAATTTTGCATATTTGGAGGAAGCTATATATGTTAAATGTTGGTGATCATGTAAAAATTTTAAATACTAACCTAGAGGGGATTATAAAAAAGATAATTATTAATAATAGTAAGAAAATATATAATGTACAAATAAATCAAAAAAACGTGATATTAGATTCAGAGCATATTGAGAAAATTAGCGAAAAAATTAGTAAAAATACTTCTACCTTGCCTAAGTATTCATTTGAATACAATAATAAGTTTATACCTGAAATTACAATAAGGCACCAAACTCTTGATATAGCAATGTATAATGTCGAAAATTTTATTGAAAATGCTATTTTTGAGGGAGTTAAAGATGTTAAAATTATACATGGAAGAAACGGTGGTATACTTAGGAAAGCCGTTCATGAATATTTAAAACATAATAAAAATGTCGATAATTTTAGACTTGGCAATTATTATGAAGGAAGTTATGGAGTTACCATTATAAAATTAAAATAAAAGCTAATTAAATTTAAAAAAATTGGTTAAAACATTGATTTATTTAATAAGGTGTGATATACTTCTTATCTATCTAATATGATGTAAAACCTATTTAATATATAGGTTTAAATATTCCAATTATTAATATACTTAAGGAGGATTTTTTATGACAAAACTTGAACTAGAAAGACTATTGGAAACATTTTCGATTAAGGGTGGAATAAAAGTTAGGAAAAAAACAGAAGTTAATTCCCCTTTTAAACCTATTCAACTAGAAATTAAAAAAATTTCTAATTATGAAGGATGTTATAACACTAACAATGAAGTAATGGCCGTAATATTAAATAAAAAGCTCTATGTACTTCCAAAAGGTATAATAAAAGAGTATCTTTTGCTGACATCAGGTCTTAAATGTAAATCCTTTGTTGTACCGCTTAGCGAATGTATATATGAATTTGAAAAAGAAATTGACTATGAAAGATGGCAACATCTTATGTGTATAAAAGAAAACATCATGGCCAGTTGGTAAAAATAAAAATAGGCACTATATTTATTATAGTGTCTATTTTTTTATAGTTTACACATTTATTATTTTTAATTTACACTCTTTAAATATTCTTCTAAAGCCTTTGCAAGTTGATCAGGGCAAGATGTTCCTTTCATTCCACATTCAATTCCCTTTAATTTTTCTATAACATCTTCAATTTTCATACCTTTAACTAAGTTACAAATTCCCTTTATATTTCCTGCACATCCACCTACTATTTTAACCCAGTTAATTACTTTTGTTTCATCATTTATGCTTATAATATATTTAGAAGAACATACACCTTCTGGTTTATAACTAAATTCCATTAAAAATCACCTACTATGCTTTATTATTGCAACCAAGTACATCAACAATCTTATGAGAAACCATTTCTTCAACAGCCTTTCTTGCTGCACCAAGATATGTTCTTGGGTCAAAGACTTCTGGTGTTTCTACAAAACATTTTCTAATATTTGCAGTCATTGCAAGTCTTATATCACTGTCTATATTAATTTTACATACTGCCATACTTGCTGCTTTTCTTAACATTTCTTCAGGTACCCCTTTAGCCCCAGGAATATTACCACCATATTCATTACACATTTTTACAAATTCTTGTGGTACTGATGAAGCACCATGCAAAACAATAGGAAATCCTGGAAGTCTTTTTGATACTTCTTCTAAAATATCATATCTAAGTCTTGGTTCTCCCTTAAATTTGTATGCACCATGGCTTGTTCCAATAGCGATTGCAAGAGAATCACAGCCAGTTCTTTTTACAAATTCCTCTGCTTCTTCAGGATTTGTGTACATTGCATCATCTTCTTTGACATTTACATCATCTTCAATTCCAGCAAGTTTACCGATTTCAGCTTCAACAACAACTCCTCTTGGATGTGCGTATTCAACTACTTTTTTTGTAAGTGCTACGTTTGTTTCAAAATCATATTTAGAACCGTCAATCATAACTGATGTAAAACCACTATCAATACAATCCTTACAAGTTTCAAAATCAGGTCCATGATCCAAATGAAGTACAACTGGAATATCAGTTCCATTTTTTTTATTACATTCAATTGCAGATTCTACTAATTTTTTTAGATAAACCGGATTAGCATATTTTCTTGCTCCAGCTGATACTTGCAAAATAACTGGTGCATTATTTTTTGTTGCTGCCTCCATTATTCCTTGTACTATTTCCATATTATTTACATTAAAAGCTCCTATTGCATATCCTCCATTGTATGCCTTTTCAAACATTTCCTTTGTTGTTACAAGTCCCATATTTATTACCCCTTTCAAAAAATACTATATATAACTTAAAAACATGTTCTATTACCATGGCTTTTTATTTCCACCTAGCGTGGGCAGTTTAGGTTCGTCTTGACCAACCTTTTCTTTATTTGGTTTATACATTTCTGGATTTTTAACTCCGTATTTTTTCATAACAATAACGTAGTCTAGCATCAAGTACATCGAAACCAGTTACCTCATTATTTACATTACTCTCATCAATACCAAGATTTTTCTTCATTTCATTATCTTTTTCATTATTTGTATGAAAATCTTTTTTTCCATCTTCATTTAAGTCATCAATTGGATTTTCCAAATTTTCTTTAGAACCACAGATAGTTTCTATTGTTTCTATCACTTGTTCTGCCTCTTCATACTCTCCTCTACTTTTGTATTCCAAATATGTTTCTTTTAACCTTTCAATTTCATAAGAGTCTACCTCTAAAGAATTACTTGTTTCAGTTTTTATTATATCGTTATTTTCTTCTTCTTTTCTTTCATTTTCTGTACTAGTTTTTGCAATAGGCGTATTAGAAGTTTCCTTACTTACTCCAAATTCTTTACGTTCGAGTTCTTCTTGTCTATCATCTCTATTTATGTTTTCAATTAAAACGTCTGGACTAGATTTCATATTAGCTAGTTCTTTATCCTTTTCATATAATTTATTTTGAAGCTTTTGAAATGCTTCTTTATTAAAAGTCGATGGATTAGCAGCTATCCAAGCCATTTCTTTCTCTATTTTTTCTTTTTTATCATAAATAATGACTATTCTAGCTATATCTTCCTCTCTTTTTTTCTCTTTTGCCTCCTCCTCTTTATTATGTTCATCTTTAATATCTTTTTGTTTAGCTGCAATTTTCTCATCATTTTCTATAGCTTTATGGCTAGGTAAAACAGAAGAATATTGCTTACCTAATTTTTGAAGATAAACCTCATACATTCTATTTTCTGCTGCAAGTCTATCCTCCAAGGCAAAGTCTCCATCTTTTCTTCTTACAATGTCTGAGTGTTTCATAATTTCTTTTCTATTTTTTTCATATTTTTCTAAAGTAGCTTTATATATTGCTTTTATAGTTGCTGCCTTAACTAAACTTTCTATATCCTTACTTGTAATATCTTTTTCTTCTTCAGTCATTTCTGCTAGTTCTTGCATAATTCCTTCTTTATCAATTTTATCTGAAGGCATTTTGCTTTTATCTATTTGTTCGTTAACTGATTTTTCTAAATCTTCTTTTACGATGTCTTTACCTTCATCTTTTTGTTTATCATCATTTCTATCATGATTTAACTCACTTAATAACGATTCATATGAAGAGTCAGATAAATTTTGAAGAGTTGTCTTTTGAAAATCTATATTATTTGTCCTGTTATAATAATCAAGTATATCTTTCATATTTAAATATTGATTATCAATTTTAGCATCTCCAGTTTCCACCATATATGTCTTTTTTATTATTTTATTTAGATTATTTAATATTTCATTTTTCTCATTATTACTAAAATTCATTACATCAACTCCTATGTATATATTACTACATCAATAAACTATTTTCAATACATTTTTTAAAATTCAATATCTAGTTCTGTAGGTTAGTCAATCATATGTCACAAATTATTTAAAATAAATACTTTGAGCACC
>USJA01000037.1 GCA_900554875.1 uncultured Clostridium sp.
ATATTTATATATTTTAAGTATTTTATTTCTATTAGTTATCCACAAATACATAATACTGTTACTAAAATTTTAGGTTTTAGTCTGAATAGTAACCAATTATTAATATATATATAATAAAAATTATATATAGTTATTGAAAAAAGATTTAAAATACAATATAATGAAAATACGTACTAGTTCTATGTAAAAAACTAAAGAAAGAGAGGAATAAGGTATATGAAAAAAGTAGAAAAAGAACAGCAAAGAAATAATTTTACAAAACTAACTCATAAAAGAGGTATATCCTTAATAGTGTTGATTGTAACTATAATAGTAATAATAATACTTGCAGCAGCAGTTATTTTAACAATAACAAAAAATAATCCAGTAAGTAGTGCAAAAGAAGCAACATTTAAGGAAGATGTAAGAGGAATGCAAGATGAGTTATCACTTTATTTGAGTAAAAAATATACAAAAGATTTGATGAATTTTAATAAAGAAGAAATAAATTTAGAATCGGATAAGATGGTAGAAGAGTTACCAAGTACTAAGAAATACAAAGATAAAGTTAAGGTAGAAAAGGGAGAACTTGTGTGGATTGGAAATACAGACACAGAAGGGTATGAGTGGTTTAAGGAACTATCAGGTGATGTATCATCAGGAAATGATAGTAATATAAAAAATGAATGGAAAGATACAATAGCAAGTGTAGAAGATGGGGTACCAATTCCAAAAGGATTTAAATATAAAGAAGGAACAAAAGATACAGGCCTTGTAATACAAGATGAAAAAGGTAATGAATTTGTATGGGTACCTGCAACAGAGAGTACATATGTAAAAGATACAAGTTTTCCAGGGGCGACACCAACAGGTGATGATACTTTACCAAAAGACATAAAAGACATAACAGATGAAACAGCAGATGTAAAAAAATATGGAGGCTTCTATATAGGAAGATATGAAGCAGGAATACCTGAAAATCAGACTACTATAGATGGAAAATCATTTAGTACTTCAAATGTTGAAGGAATTCCAGTAAGTAAAAAAGATGCAACAGTTTGGACATTTATATCATATACAAATGCAAAAGCAAGTGCTGAAAAAATGATAAATAACGAATATGTTCAAACCGGATTACTTACGGGAAAAGCATGGGATACAACATGTCACTGGATAGAAGATAGTTTAAAAAGTATAAATGCATCAGCAAGTTTAAAAGATAGTAGATATTATGGAAATTATAATAATTCAGAATCGCCTGCAAATGTAACAGGATATGGAATGAAAAAAGTAACAGGATATAGTGATAAATGGAGTGTAAAAAATATATATGATTTAGCAGGAAATGTATCGGAATGGACTAGCGAGACTAGCAGTTCTGGTTTCATGCATCGTGGCGGTAGCTACCGCCTTTTTGCTGGTAGCTGCTATCCAGTTTCATATCGTGACTCCAATGGTGACTCTAGCATGGTTGATCATATAGGTTTTCGCCCTAGGCTTTATATCAAGTAGCATAGACCACTGTCTGGTGTATTAGAAGTTTTGTATATACAAAAATGGAGTTTGTATATACTATGAATTTTAGAGATAAGTAATTATAAGAAATTGTGTAAATATATAGAACAGGTATAAGGTTAGGGAAAAGACACATATTTGCAAAGCAAATATGTGAGCCGTAAAGGCTATGTAAAAAAATGAAGCATTTTTTGTATAGGTTTTGTGGCGTTCTTCCCCTAACCGCCTGGTTAACTCTCCCTAACAGCCCGGTTAGTAATTTTTTGCTAATATCGATATTTGAAAGGAGGGTTTCTTTTTTTGAAACTATTAGAAGAATTTAATAAAGTAAAAGCTGAAAATAAAAAATGTTTTGAACTATATGTAACAGATAAATTAATATGTTGCAAAAAATGTGTAAATTGTAAGAATGATATGGATTAAATTATGGTTACATGTGCATATAAAAAGCCTTTGTGGATGTTTTTAAATAAATAAAATAATAATAATTAGGAGGAAAAAGTTATGAAGAGAATGAAAAAGGATGAGCTTTTAGAATTAATAAAGACATTAAAAATTGATAAGGAGGAATTTTGGATATTATCATCTGGTGCTTTAGTATTAAGAGGAATATATCCAGATGCAGGAGATTTAGATATTGCAGTAACAAATAAAGGATTAGATGAATTAAAAAATAACTATTCTTTAGAGCCAAAGGGAAAAGATTGGTATAAAGTAAATGATAGGATTGAATGTGTGTGTGACGGTGATAAGGAAGAGCTTGAATATTATCCTGAAAAAGTAGGAGATTATTATGTTCAAAATATACATGATTATCTTAAATATTTAAAACAAAGTAAAAGAGAAAAAGATAAATTAAGAATAAAGTTAGTTGAAGATTATATAGAAAATAGTGAGAGAAAAATATGAAAATACCATTAAGATTTCAATGTACAGAATATGATTGTGAAACTACATCCTTTATAAATGCACTTCTTTATTTATAGATAGAGAAGATATACCTATTGAATTTATTAAAGCAATTTATAAATATACTTTGGATGTGGAGGATAAAGAAGGAATTATTGGAAAAGGTGGAACTTCAAGAAATCATGCAGAAAGATTGGCTAGATTTTTCGTAAGGTATGCTAATACTAATGAAAAAATTAATAAAACAGCTTAGAAAAGTGTACGATAGAGTTGATATCAATATATATAACAGTACTAAAAATGTTAACTTAAATACAATTATTTCTTATGTAAAAAATGGAAAAACATATCATTTTATGGATGATTATAATAAAAAGGGGAAGAAAAATAATGAATAGTAGTAAATATTGTTTAATTACAACAACTTTTGAAAATAAAGAAGAGGCAAATAAAATATCTGAAATTTTACTAAAAAAAAGACTTGTTAGTTGTTCACAAATTAGCAGTATAACAAGTTCATATCATTGGAAAGGCAAGATAGAACATGAAGAAGAATTTTTATTGCAAATGAAATCAAAGGCATCATTATATAAAGAAATTGAAAGTGAAATATTAAAATATCATAGTTACGAAACACCTCAGATAATTATGTATGAGATTAAGGATGGTTATTCTGAATATTTAAAGTGGATTGATGATGAAACTAAAGAAGATAATGAAAAATGTATTGTACTTGCTTCAAATAACAATAATAAATTAAAGGAATTTAGAGAAATTTTAAATAACAAGAAAGTTTTATCTCTTAAAGATATTGGATTTAATGAAGAAATAGAGGAAACTGGAAAAACATTTCTAGAAAATTCTTTAATAAAAGCAAAAACTGTAAGTAATTATTTAAAAGAAAGAAATTTAGAATACATAGTAATTGCAGATGATAGTGGTTTATGTGTAAATGCTTTAAATGGTGAACCTGGAGTATATAGTGCAAGATATTCGGGAGATCATTCAAATAGTCAGTTAAATAGGAAAAAATTACTAGATGCTTTGGAAAATAAAGAGGATAGAAGTGCATATTTTGTATGTAATATAGTAATGTATTATCCAGATGATACATATTTATCATTTGAAGGAAAAACATTTGGTAAAATTACTAGAGAAGAGCTTGGTAGTAAAGAATTTGGTTATGATTGTATCTTTTATTCAGATGATCTAGAAAAAACTTTTGGAGAGGCAACGGCCGATGAGAAGAATAAAGTATCACATAGAGGACGTGCAGTAGAAAAACTATTAGAAAAATTGAATTAGTATTATTTGTAATAAAAAGTATATCAAAAGTTTTATATATTATTTTGAAGGTAAAAATTTATAATTAAATTTGCAAAAAGTGGCAAACTTTCTAAAATTATACCTGCAAAAAGTGGCAATTTTTTCAAAATTTAGCTTGCAAAAAGTGGCAAATGCAGTAAAATCAAAGCATTTGCCCTTTTAGAAACTATTATATAAATTTACAATAAAATTTATAAATACTCTTTTAAAGTTTCCATACATTTTTCTTGATAATCAACAAATTCATTTAAAATATTCTGAATGGCTTTATCCATATCAGGATTGTTATGAAGTAACTTTATACCTTTAATAATTCCCATATTTGTTCCTTGAAGCATCATTTCGGCAATATGGGAAATACTATTATCAGATGTAGTATTCATTTTTACTTCGATAAATCCCATAGCCTTTTGCATGGCTGGAAGATCTTTTGGAACTTTGTCAAATGTTTGAAGCTTTTTATCAACTTTATTTAAAATTTCGTTATATTTGTTGTACTGGTCTAAAAGAATTTTTTTAAAATTATCATCTTTTACGCTTTCTAAGACATTAGATATTGAATCCATGCCCATTTTAATTCCAATATTTAATTCATTTAAAATAGTAACTTCACTTTTACTTTTATCATCTTTCATATTAATCACCTAGTAAGTATTATTCTCTTTAACAAAATATTTATTCAAATATGTCAAATTTAGTAAAAATCCCTCTTTATTTTACATTAAATTTATGGTAAAATAGACATAAGTATAGGAGAAAAAAAGATGTATATTTTATCACAAGTATTAGGTGTAGCAGGAATTATTAGTATGCTTGCAAGTATAGCTTTTGATACAAAAAAGAAATTGCCATTTTTTGAAATGTTGTCAATTATTCTTTTTGGTTTTGAATATTTTATTTTAAAAGCCATACCTGCAGTAATTATGCTTATAATTTTATTTATAAGGTGTATTGTATTTTTTTACATTGAAAAAAAGTATAAAAAAGTTCCATTATTTATACTAGTGGTTTTTCTTGCTTCAATTATTGTAGCTGCTAGTGTAATGAAATATGGTATTATGCAAGTATTTCCAGTTATATGTACATTTATATATACAATTGGAATTTGGCAAAAAAATACTAATATCCAAAGAATAGTTACACTGTTTACTTCATGTATATTGATTGGATACAATGTATATGTTAGTGCTTATTCATCACTAGTTTGGAATATATTTGAAATAATTACATCTTTAATTGCTATTTATAACATTAACTTAAATGAAAAAAAGTCTAAAAAAAGGAGGAAGTTATGATAATATTAAATGTATTTAGACATATAAAAACTGTAATGATACACAAATTTTATGTATTTATTTTTGCATGCAAAGCGGGAATACCATTTAGAGGCTTAGTTCATGACATGTCGAAATTTTCGCCATCTGAATTTTTTGAATCGGTAAAATATTATCAAGGGACTGGCTCGCCAATATCAGCAGCAAAGAAAGAAAATGGATATTCCAAAGCTTGGTTACATCATAAAGGAAGAAATAAACATCACTGGCAATATTGGTATGATAGTCAAACATATGATAAGACGCCAATTATTCCATATAAATATACAGTAGAAATGATATGCGATACTTTAGCTGCTGGAAAAACATATAAAGGTAAGAACTGGAAAAAAGATTATCAACTTTCATATTGGCAAAAGGAAAGAAAAACGGTAAAGATGAATGAATGCATTCAAAATGTACTTACAGAAGTATATACACAAGTTGCAAGTGAAGGAATTAATAAAACAATAAATAGACATAACTTAAAGGAAATATACAATAGATGTACAAATACAAAAGTTGAATATAGAAAAGAGAATGAAACAGGAGTTAATGTTCAAAACTCTCAATTTGTATAGTAAAAAATAAAGGATGTTATTTTAAAATAGCATCCTTTATTTATATTTAATTACTTTCTTTAGTTTTGTTTTTATTTATTAAATCAATAATAAATGAAATTCCAAAGAAGAATATCATTATTGAAGCAAGTACAATTACATTTTTAAGTATCATACTAGAGTTAGCTGTTATAATACATTCTTTTACAAGTCTCACTGAATATGTCATTGGCATAAATGGTGATATTGCTTGGAAAGCTTTAGGTACAGTTTCTATTGGGAAAGTACCACCACTTGCTGCAAGTTGTAATACTAAAAATAGTATACTTAGGAATTTACCGACATCTTTAAAGTAAACAAGTAAGAAGTGTATTATGCTTAAGAAAGTAAGAGAAATTAGTACACAAGATAAATAATATAAAAGTAAATTTGTAGTACTAAATCCAAGACTTAATTTTAGAACAACTCCAAGAACAATACCTTGTGCTACACCGATTACAGCATATAGAGCTGTTCTTAAGAATTTATTATGTGCATTTCTTCCAAGTTTTTTAAATCTATCAGCTGGGTCATAGTATAACACTATAATAAGTATTAAACCACCAACCCATAGTGAAATTGACATGAAATAAGGGGCAAATCCTACACCATAAGAAGAAACTTCACCATAATCTTCTTCGTTAATGCTAACAGGATTTTTTACATATTCATCAAGTCCATCTAAATTTTTAAGTTCTTCTTTAGTATTTTCATTTGAAGTATCAATTTCATTCTTAAAAGTAGTAATACCATTTACAAGTTCAGCGTTACCACTTGATATCTGACTTGCACCATTATTTAAGGTATTAATACCATAAAGTATTTGTTTTGAACTATCATTTAATTTATTTAATCCTTGATTTAAGTTTGCACTTCCGTTTACTAGTTCATCACTACCTGATTTTAAACTATTCACACCATTTGCAAGAGTACTTACACCAGCTTGTAAATTATTCAAACTTTGAGCCTTACCGCTAAATGTGGAAATAGCTGCATTTAAATTGTTTGTTTTTGACTTTATATCATTTCCAGCCTCTTTTAATTTTGCTACTTGTGATGTTGAAGTAGATATTCCATTCAAATCACCTAATAATTTTTGAAAATTAGGATTTGCATATAATTCTGGATTACTTGCAAGTAAGTTTTGAATATCAGCTGATACTGTAGATACTTGAGAAGATACTCCACTAAGTGAGTTATTTACAGTATCTACGTATGATGATATACCATTTGAAAGAGCATTTGTATTATTTGCAATTTTACTTGCACTTGATGTAAGAGTTGAAATATTTTTTGTACTATTATTTAATGTATTTACACCATCATATATTGAATTTATACCTTTTGATAATGAAATAATACCATTATTTAATTTTGTTGAACCATCATAACATGAAGTTACGCCATTATTAAATGTTGTGTAATTTTCTTTTAAAGTATTAGTACCTGATAAAAGTGTATTCATTGCATTTTGTAAAGTAAGTGCACCATCTTGAAGTTTAGCACTTCCATCAGAAATTTTTTGTAAACTATCTGGAACTTCGTTTAGTTTATCAGAAAGTTTTGAAACAGTTTTTTGACTTATTTGTCCTTTAAGCTCACTTTCAACACTTGTAACCACCTTTGCAATAATTTGAGATGCAAGATAGTTACTCTTTTGGTTTGGAGAATAAGTTAAAGTAACAGTTTTTCTATCTTTTTTATCCGCATTATTTAAAGAATTTGTAAAATCTTTAGGTATAGTAATTGTTGCGTAATATTTTCCATCTACAAGATCATCATATGCTTTATCTTTATCTTTAAGTTCCGTAAATGTCATTACATCCTTTTCTTTTAAGTTATTTACTAAATCATTACCAAGATTTTCGTTATTTTCTCCTTCATCTAGATTTACAATAGCTACCTTCATATCTTTAAGATTGCCATATGGATCCCAGAAGGCTTTTAGGTAAAAGAAACTATACATTATTGGTATGATTATTACTGCAACTAATATTACTATTTTCATTGCTTTTGTATCTTTCATTATAATTCACCTCGCTAGGATATTATATAATTTTTAGAAAAAAATACCACTACATTTTATATACAAATGTATACTATCTATATAATCTATGCAAAAGTATATATACAAATGTATATTATCTTTACAAATGTATAAAAATGTTATAAAATGTAGATGGTGATAAAAAATGGAAGATTTAAGAAAAACAAGGACTTTAAAATTGTTAAAAGAAGCTTTGCTTGAAATGATGACTAAAAAGTCGTTTGAGGAAATAAAAATTAATGATATATGTAATGTTGCAATGGTTCATAGAACAACATTTTATAGTCATTTTGATGATAAATATGATTTACTTGAATATTGTATAAAAGAAGCTGAAAAAGAAATTACGGAAAAAATGGAACCTGCAAATTATACAAGTATACAGGAATTTTATACAAATATGATAATGTCATTAGTATGTTATATTGAGGGAAACAAAGAAAAATTTAAAGCAATGCTTATAAAAAACGACAATACTAGCTTTTACAAAATGTTTAATAGTACATGTGTGTTATATATTTATAAAATGTTACAAAAAGAAGAAAAAAATGGAGTTAAACATGAAGTGCCTATAAATTTAGTAGCAGAATTTTATGCAGGTGCTGTAATATCTTCAGTTACATATTGGATTAAAGATAGTAGTGGTATGACTTCACAAGAATTATGTGATCATCTTATAAAATTGATATTTGGACAAAGTTATATAAGTTAAAAAAGGACCCAAGCAATTTTTGCTTGGGTTAAATTTAAAACATTTCTACTAAACATTCATCATGAATGTTTATTGGGAATTTTGTTCCTGAATAATGCATATTATTTTCTTTTTCTTTTTTTGCATTATTATTTGTTTTTTTTTCAGGATTCAATTTGGTCCCTTTTGTTTTTTTCTTTGAAAATTTTTTCATACTTAGTTCCTCCAACTTTAATTAAATTATAGATATATTTTTTTGTGTGACGCATAG
>USJA01000038.1 GCA_900554875.1 uncultured Clostridium sp.
GATTAAAACCTTTTTAAAATTTATACTATTATTTGAAGTTTCATACATCTTTTTTATACTCCCAAAAGCATATCCAAGTTCTGAGAGTAAAGATGAGTCTAGCTTCTGTAAAGAGCACAGAAGCCAGAATATATATTTATCTTCTATTTTACATCTCCACCTTTTCTAATATAATATTTCCAATTTTTCCATTTTTTACGTCATCAATAAATATATTTGCAGTTCTTGACATATCAACATTTCCACCTGATATTAAGCATCCTCTTTTTCTTCCAATTAATTCCAATATGTCATATGAATCAAGTTCCTCTAGTAATTTCTCCTCAATAGAATATGTCTCTACAAATACATTTTTATATCCCTCATTAATTAACAAATTAATTCCTGCACATGCAAGTTCCTCATTATCTACCACTTCTAACTTTACATTACCAGTTAGGGCAAGCTTTACTCCTGCGTTATTTTCATCTAGACGTGGCATAAGGATTCCTGGCGTATCTAAAAGTTCTATATCACTTCCAATTCTTATCCATTGATTTTTTCTCGTGACACCTGGTTTATTTGATGTAGCAGCTGCATTTCTATTTGCAATTTTATTTATTATTGTTGATTTTCCAACATTGGGAATACCTGCAATTAAGCACCTATATATAGGTTTTACTTTTATATTTTTACTACTATATTTCTTATCATATATCTCTTTTCCTTGTTTTCTTATTTCATTAACAAGTTTTGAAATATTTTCAGATTTATTTGCATTTGTTAAAACACAAACATCTCCTCTATTTTTATAATATTCTTCCCATTTTGTAAGTTCTACTCTATCAGCTAAGTCTGATTTATTAAGTACAACTATTCTTTTTTTATCTTTTGCAAATTCGTCCATTAACTTGTTATGGCTTGCAATTGGTACTCTAGCATCCAGTATTTCCACAACTACATCTATTAATTTTAAGTTATTTTTTATCTCGTTTTGTGCTTTTACCATATGTCCAGGGAACCACGAAATGGGGACTTTTGAAAAACTTTTTTGACTATCATTATTTTTCTTTTCTGCTCTGATTTTTCTTTTTTGGTACATATCCATTTTAATCACTTCTTTCCATTCTATCATTTAAAAAATTACTTAAAAGTATTTGTTTTTCGTTTTTAACTTGAAAGTATTATATCATATTTTGGTTTATTTATAAAGTCAAGAGCCTCAAAATATTTATCTTCATATTTGAATATTACTTTTATATTACCATCTTCACTAACAACAATATCTTCAATTAACTCATCTATCAATAATCTATTTAGTTCATTTATTTTTTCTTTCTTTTTAAATATATTCATCAAATCAGTATTGTTATTTTTTATTGTTTCTGTTTCTTTCTCTTTTTCATACAATTGTATATCTTCTTTTAGTTTTTTAATTTTATCACTATACTCTTTATTATATTGCCAGTATTCTTCCTCTGATATAAAGTTCTCTTTTAAATCTTCTTTAATTGAATTTCTTAACATTATATATTTTTCTTTTTTTGCTTCTGCATTTTGAATTTTATTTTTTATTATTTCCAAGTCATAGGAGATTTCTTTTTTGTTCAATATTTCATTTATTTTAGAATCCATCTCTACAATTATTTCTTTATATGTTCTTTTTAATATAAATACTGAAATTATGCTAGTTAAGATTTCTGCTATTGGGAAGGACCACCAAACTATACTTGTTACATTATTAGATAATGTAAATAAGTATGCTATTGGAAATACAAATACAACAAGTCTTAATAAAGAAATTATTAATGGTCTTATTGCATATCCAAGTGATTGTAATATACCTTGTACTGCAACAGAAAAGCCCATAAAAATATATCCTATACTTGCAATTCTTAAAGAAATTGTGCAAACTTCAATAATTTCTCTACTTGTACCACCAGATAGCGCAAATAAACTTGATAGTGGTTTTGCAAAAATCTCAAATATTACTGTTAAAATAAATGTTACCATTGCAGTATCAATAATTCCATATTTAATACAATCATTTATTCTATCTTTATCTTTCATACCATAATTAAAAGATAATATAGAAATTATAGTATTAGATAATCCAAATGCTGAGAATAATGCTATTTGTTGTATTTTATAGTATATTCCAAATGAGCCAACAAGAATTGTAGGATCTGCTTTTGCTCCTCCTAAAATTGCATTCATTCCTGCCATCATAACAGATAATAATGCTTGCATAATTGCGGCAGAAATACCTATTTTATATATTCCTTTAATTATGCCAATTTTAGGCTTAATATATTTTAAATTTCCACTTATTTCTTTGTTTTTAGTATAGTGGAAAAACATTGCTATAAATAAAGAAACAAATTGTCCAATAACTGTCGCCCAAGCTGCACCAGCCACTCCCATTCCTAATGGAAAAATAAATATATAATCTAATATAATATTTGTTACAGCACCTGATATTTGTGAAATAGTTGATAACATTGTTTTGCCAGTTGCTTGTAAAAATCTTTCATACACTGTATATCCAATTGAGCCTAATGATAAGCAAGTGCAAATTTTCAAATATGTTGTTCCCATAGATATTACTTCTTGATTTTCACCTGCAAATAAAGAAATAAACCATTTAGAACCAAATAAACCAAATAGCAAAAATACAATAAATATGCATATACTTAAAAATATTCCATTTCCAGCTACTTTGTTTACTTTATCTTGATTTTTTTCTCCTAAACTTTTAGATAGTAAGGCATTTAAACCTATTCCAGTTCCTACACCTATTGCTATAATTAAAATTTGAATTGGGAAAGCTAATGTCAATGCTTGGTTTGCAATAGCTCCCTGTTCTCCCATGTTTGCTACAAATATACTATCAATAACATTGTATAATGCTTGTAGTACCATAGAAATAATCATTGGCAGTCCCATTTTTAATAACAACTTTTTCATTGGTGCTTCTGCCATTTTGTTTTTTTGTGTTCCTTCCATTTTACACACTCCTTCTATTTTTTGAGGTAAAAAAAACGTAAGCCCTTTCTCTGGACTTACGCTTTCGCTACTCGATACATATATTATTATAGCATAAATTTTATTTTTGTGTAATACTTTTTTTGAAATTTATTTAGTGATTTATATACTTTCATTGAAATTTGTGAAAATTTTGTATATAACATTTTTAGAAAGAGAGCTCGGTTCGTAACTTGTATGTGATTTGCTCCATATAAAGAAACTTACGAACTTAATCGTTAGTAAGTTTTTATTTAAATAACTATCAAAAAGATGAAAAATTGTTAACTAATTTAATCCTCTTTTTATATTTCACTAAATTTGAGAGCGTATAGCAAGCACTAAATTTGTACGGAACAAAATTCAATAAAAAAATTCAAAGAAATTTTATTAAATCTATGGGACATTGTCCAAATTTCTATTTTAAAAAATTATATAAAAATTGGTAACAAAAAACAAATGTATCTGTGTTTTCAGGCTCTCTAGGTACGATTATGTACTGACATTTAAATTCATTAGTTGTTTTATATTCCATAGGTTCATGAATCCTATTATGTGTCGCCCCATTAATATATACGCGAATATTAGGTCCAGTAGGTCTTACATCATTTACATTCTGCCATCCAAAATCAATTATTCCTTTTATTGTTCCAGTAACGTAACATATATCTTTTCCATTTACTTTATAACTTCTCTTTTTAACATTAGCATATTTAAATTTTACTTCTGTATTATTATCTAGTCTTTTTAATGTGCAAGTCATACCAGAATCTACCAATAAAGCATATGTGTTTTCTAATGAAAAACTTCTTGAATATGTGGCTGTGTAATGTACATATGTAGTTTTTGACGCTATTTTCTCTTTGCTAAGATCTATTCTGATATAAATTTCATCTGCATCATTATAAATTATTTATGTCCTATATTAAGTAACTGCTGCACATACACCTCCATTATTAGTTACTATTTGAAATAATGGTAAAACCACAACTGACAAAATAAAAATGCTTGCCAAAATCTTTTTTAATTTTTTAAGAAATTACTTTTTTCCTCTGTTTTTTTGTACCAGAATTATTTTAATCAATTATAATAATTTTGTGACCACCATTTTTGTTTGATTTTACGTATATGCCTACACATGTATGAATTTGCACTTAATATTACATTTTCAAAATTTACATTATTTTACATATTAGCATACAAGAATTTAATTTGCTGACACTGAGTTGAGCAAGTTTGACAACATACACCACTTTCATTTTTTTACTTGCACTCATTTAAAAAATTCTTTATATTCTATGATTGTTACTTAATAAAGTCACCTATTGCCTCTTTTACTTCTTCTGAATGGCCTTCCATTAAATGTCCACCATTTTCAAATAAAATAAATTTTGCATTTTTAAAACGATCTAATACGTTTTCAGCATCTTTGTAATTTGCTAATTTGTCGTCTTTTGCATTTAATATTAGTACTGGAACTTTTAATTCTTCAACATTGTAATCATCATAATTCTTAGCCATATCAATATTTGTAATTGTAGCATCAATTTTTATTCCTTTTTTTCTATCACGAACTGGAAGCATTCCATCTATTGTTGATGGATCCATTCCCATTATTGGTTTAAACAATGGACTCAATATATACATTGAATAATCATTACACATAAACTCTGGCGGACCAACATATTTAGCAACCTTTTCTGGCTTTTCTTTTTGAGGCATTCCAGAAGAAAGCAATATTAACCCCTTTGTTCTTTCAGGATAATCTATTGCAAAACGAATTCCAACACTTCCTCCCGCTGAAGTAGCCAACACATAAACCTTATCTATTCCTAATTTATCTAGTAATTCAACAAATGCTGCGGCTTGCTCTTTGGGTGTTCCACCTCCTTTTATGTCACTTTTTAAATATCCAAATCTAGATGGTGCAATAACTCTGTATCCATCTTTAAAGTCTTTGCATGTATCATATGCCTGATCATATCCTCCAAAGATACCATGAACAGATAAAATAACTTCTCCTTCTCCTTTATCTAAATAAGTCATCTTGCCATAGCTCAAATCAACTATATTAGCATCATATTTTTCAAGACGCTTGTAGCTTTCTTTTACAGCAATATAACATCTTAATCCTTGCACCAATAAAAACACTAATAAGATTGCTATAATTAACAATACATAAAAACTCATTCTTTTATACCATACCTTTCCCTGTTTTTTCATTTTTTTATTCTTCGTCCTTTTCTTTTTTGATTCCATATAATAATGTTTTAACCAATTTTTCAATAAATTCTTTACGAGACTCTGTTGTATCTAATTTAAACCCACTCATTTCATTATTTAGCTTGGCTGTTAAAAATGCTGTTTGCATTACAGATACTAAAATAAAAGAATACATAGCTTTGTCTAGTTCATTCATATTATTCCCAATAGATTTCATTATAATTTTTTGACTTTTAATAGTATTATTATTTTCTTTTGGATTAGTATAATCATATAGCATTGACATACGGTAAATTGCTGGATTTTTAAATAAAAAATCAAAAACTTTTGTTGTTCCCATAATCAATTCTTCTTCAAAATTATTACATTCTGAAAGATTTGGATTATAGTTTTTGACTATATCACCTATCATCCTCTCAATGCAACTGTTTATTAAATTTTCTTTTGTCCCAAAGTGGTAATTTATTAGCCCATTTCCAACTCTTGCATTTTTTGCTATATCTCTAGTTGTAATTTTATTAATATCTCCATTGCTTTTCTGAATTAAATTAATAGTTGCTTGAATTATATTTTCTTTAAATTCGGTATCTTTTTTCATTATTTTTCTCCTTCCTATACATTATTATACTGAACAGCATTCAGTTTGTCAATATAATTCTGTTTCTTACCTCATTTAGTCTCTCTATATATCATCATCTTTATCATCTTCTAATACCTCCTTTGCAAAATTCTAAAGATATTTCTGTATCATATATTTTTATCTTACCTCCATAAGCATTCTCCAGATGTATATTGGAAACCTTGATCACTGTGAATGATTAATCCATGTACATCTTTTTTTGCAAGTGCTTCATTTAATGTATCTATAACAAGTTTATTATCGTTGTTTTTTGATATTTTATATGCAATTACATGTCTATCGTACAAATCAATTATTGTTGATAAATATGCTCTAGCTCCTTTAAAAATCAAATAAGTAACATCAGTATCCCATACTTCATTTAAAGCACTAGTTACAAAATTTCTATTTAACAAATTTGGTTTTACATTAGCTTCAGTTCTCTTATTTTTATGTTTTATTTTTGATCTTCTTATATATTCTGCTTGAATATTATATTTTTTCAGGATGATTAATTTTACCTTTCCATGTTTTAATTGTATTGACAGAAATTCCATATTCTTTAGCAAGCTGATATGCAGACTCTCCTTTTAAATGTCTTTGCATTATTTCGTTTTTTTCTTTATCTGTATGTCTTAAAAATTTTTGACCTTTTGAAGCCATAGAAAAAATACACCTCCTTTCGAAAGTGTATTTTATCATATTATATTTTTTTTAATGTCTCCTAAATAGGGTTCACTTCAGAACTTAGTAGTTTTTTTATGTTTTGTACTTAAAAAATGTATTACATAAATAAAGTTCTTTTATTTACTATAAATTTTTAAAACTTTAGAGATTAAATTAAAAAAACTAATCCTAAAAACATTACCGCACCTGCTATATTACCTTTGGCAGGTAGTTTTGTTTTAGCTATAATCAAGAAAAGCGGAATTGTATTAAATATAGCTGCCCATCTTGGGAGCGAAGTAATTCCTGAAATAATAGCTATAAAAAATGTTATTGCAAATATAAATAATGCAATATAACTAATATACATTGTAATAGATGTCTTTTTCAAAAATTCTGTGATTACTACTAGAACTTCCTTTGTTCTTCCTAATCGAATGTAGAACCATTCAATAACACCACAAAATACATGATGTGCTGTTACAAAAATAAAATAAATTATAATTGATATAAACATAATTATTGCACATATATTTGAAAATTGCTCTATCCAATTACATAATGCAAGATATCCAAATATGGATATTGAAAATGCTAGAACCCCTAATAACATAGAAAGTATTATGTTTTTAAGTGGCATATTTTCAAATACTTTTGACATTTTTTGATTGTCTTTCAAACAGGCAAATTCAAACCTACCGTTAGGGGTATATGCTAATAAACAATCTGTAAATCCACAAAGAATATGTCCTAACATTGCTAATATTAACAAAAATTTCAACATCATTTCTTAATCCTCCTTTTTATTGGTATAAAATCATAACCTATTTAATGTTTATTTATTTTTTACAAAGTTCTTTTCTATTAAAATAAAATATTTTTTTATGCTCCGAATCATTTCATATTTTTATCACTCAATAATAACAATGTATTAACATTAAACCATTACCTATCTTTTTTCTCTCATAATATATAAACTATATATTCCTAGTAATATATATGTTGGTAAAATAATATATAAGCTTATATTAGGATAAGTTGTTATAGTGGTAAAACAATATGGCAAAGCACATACATTAATTATAAAATGCAAAATAATTGTTAACCATAGATTATTTGTTTTCTTATATATTGCTCCAAAATATAATCCCATAGCAATAGTCCATACTACTTTTGTAATTATTATAAGTATTGATTGACCTAGGACTCCAAATATATGCCCTAGTCCAAATATAACTGATGATAGAATTATTGCTATAACTGTATTATTTTTATTTTTATAAAATAGTTTTTCAATGAAATTTAAAAGTAATCCTCTTACATATAGCTCCTCAACTATTGCTACGCCTATATAATAGATAATCCCCTCAACTAAAACTTTCCATATTGTTGGACTATAATTGAACGGTTTTAATCCAATATAAAATGCTATTCCTGATATAACACCTACAATAATTCCAACTACTCCATATTTTTTTAGACCACTTGTGAGTTTATTTTTGTTAAGTCCTAGTTTCCAATTAGGGCAAAGATATTTTAATATTAAAAATGCTATTACTCCAATAATTATAAAGTTAAACATTAATGCCCAATAAAATGGTGTAATGTCTAACACTTCAATATTTATAAACAAAGCACTTGGTAATCCACTTATATCCATAAATGCTATTAATATTGTTAGTAACCCAATTATAATTAATTCTTTCTTTTTCATATTTTTTTCACTCCTAAATTACTATCTTTTATTTTTTATATTGTAACACCATAATCAAAAGTCTTTAAACCTATATAAAATAATATTATAAAAATGTACATTCATTTAGCCAAAGAGCATTTTTAAAAATTTATTTTAACTTAAGATCTCCAGTTCATAATTGTTTATTTAATACCTTATCATGTATATTATAAAGTATCTTTTCAAATTTTGCAACCCACAGGCCATGGATAACCTGATACCCAATCTATAACTTTTGAATTAAAACCATATGTGCTTTATTTGTTAAAGGCTTAATATTTTACTCAAATATGTAATAAGATATTTTTAACTATGATATATTTTGTGAAAAATTCACTTAGCGGTAATTCAAGTTATGATATTTCATTT
>USJA01000039.1 GCA_900554875.1 uncultured Clostridium sp.
ATGTACAAATTGCTTTTATTAATTCTATTTCATATATAATGTTACTCTTGAACCGACATTTTCATATACATAGGATAAAGAATAATATTCAATAGAAAAAATTGATTTATTTACTCTATAATCTGATCCCCTTGCTACTCTACTTGTTGTATATGCACCTGTTTGAGTATACTCACTAACATTTCCAAGCATATCATATATATTATTTAAGGAATAATTTTCATTAGAACCGGTTTCCATTTTATTTCCAGAGAAATTTCCATAACTATATGATAAATTATAATAACTATCACTTGTATTTAACATCCATCTTAAGGTTGAATCCCATTGACATCCCCATATCATCTCTGTTGTTATATCATCTCTATTATACATATTTTTTATAGCATCATAATATTCAAACCATGAAAAACTGGCTATATCAGATTGCCCTTTTTTCGATACAACCTTTTCATTATTATTAATTGCATTGTTAATGTTTCCAACTTCAAATCTAGAAATATAAAATCCCCTATATTTAATTATGCTTTCAACCATATTATTAAAGGAATCTTGATATAAATTATTTCTATTTTCTTCAGTTTTTTTACCTAATGTATTTGCATATGTTTCTTTAATATCAATTGGTTCTCTGATTTCAATATTATCTAAAATTGGATAATATTCTTTTAATTCATTATCAAAGTTATATAAAATTGCCTTATATCCGCCTTCTTGTTTAATAGCCATAGGATATTTTTTTTCTTCAATCATATTTCTTAATTGGGCTTCATCTTCAGCTACAGGATTTTCTACAGGTACCCATACGAATTGATTTCCATTTAAACCTTCTAATGATTTATATAAAATTCCCTTTTTGTAATCATCCTTGCTATCTGATATAACAAATCCCGTATCTTTAGTTCCTCCTACAAAGTAAAAACCGTCAGGAATTGGAATGTTTCTATCAAAAGATTTTATACCATTTTTTTCCATTTCTTTATTTATGATAAAAAATATCCAAAGTATTGTAAATATAACCATTAAAGAAAAAATAAACCAAACAAATGGGATAATTGGGAATTTCTTCTTACTTATATTTTTGTTTTTATCCATATTAACCTCACATACTAAACTATACTTAAATTTATTAACATAATCTTAGAAGGGAGCAATGTAATTACTCCCTATTAGGATTATTAATTCCAACCATCAAAGAAATCAACATTTTGAAGCCTATATATCTTGTGTTGTGTATAATGCCACTCTGTCGCCCCAATAGTACACATATAATAAATTCTATGTTGTAGGCCAGATCCACCTTCGTCAAATACATATTTTACCGCATTAACTGAATTTTCATTTTTATTTGCTATTGAACCTGTATATCCAAGTCCACCTTGTGCACTTGATAATTTAACTTTCATTGGATCATCGCATAATCCATTTACAAATGCATCACGCAAACATTGAGCAATTAAAACAGATCCTTCATATGATGTACCAAACTCTCCACAAACTAATCTTTCAAGAAGATCTCTTTGCTGAGAGGTTAATGGATATGTCTGTCCTTTATAACTTGAATCTACCTCATATCCTGATTTTATTAAGAACTCTCCACTTGCTGTTCCTGTTCCACCACTTGAAACAACAGATGGTAAGCCTTCATAATGTATATATCCAGTATAACCTCTATTAGAAAGCGAATCAAATTTTGGTCCTGTCCAGCCCATCCCAATGTTACATAGGCCACCGACTCCTCCTCCACCTTGGTCAACCTGGCTATCGTCACCTACGTATAAACCAACATGTCCCGGTCCATATAATACGTCACCTGCTTGTATTCCTGCATCAATACTATCATGATATTGAATTACGACATTTGGTGAATCAGGTAATGAACTTCCATTATTAGATTCAGCATAACTTCTAAGACTTGAACCATTTCCACCAGGATCAATATTTACACCTGTGTATGCTAAATACATTGATAAAACGAAAGCTGAACAATCTGTTCCTGCGGATTCTCCAATATTTATATAATTTTGCATTTCTTCAATATTATGGAATATAAACCTTCTATTGGCATGACTAGCTCCAGCAGCATCACCTTGACAATAGTGCCATAACCCTTCACCATTATTTTGAGCTGCGAGTTGTTTAGCACTTTCAACCATTGCCTGAACTCCTTCACCACCAACTCCATTTACACCATTTCTTCTATTTAGATATGTATTTTCAAATCCTAATGATCCTCCATATACCCATGGTAAATATCCTTTTTCATCATCAACTTCTCTAAATAATTCTTTTAAGTTCCAATATGATAAATTAAGTTTTGATCTTGAATATCCTACATATGTCATATATGGTGCGTCTTTTCTTAAATACCTATTATATATATCAGGATTTGAATTCATAAAGTCAATCCTGTTTAAAGTTCCTTCTCTTATTAAATCTCTATAATAACTTGCTGCCTTACCATTACACGTTGAATCTCCAAAACTTGAAGAACCATTAGCTCCATTTATAGAAACTCCTCCAATATATCTAGAGTAACTATCTATTCTTGTTGAATAATATCCTGTATCAACAGGTCTAATACATGGGTCTCCTGTTTTTCCCTGAGATATTAGCGAAGGTACACCATTATATTCTCCAATATACATTGTAACATGTCCTGGATTGTGTAAAATATCACCAACTTGTAATTGTGATGAACCTTTAGATCGATCATAATTATGTGTTTCGCCCTTTAATCCATTTTCATTTATACCTGAAGCATTTGGAACTATATTCGTGATATCATCTTTTGCTATATTTACGTCAAAAAATATTTGATATAAAGCTGTTACAAAACCACTACAATCTATTTGAGATATACTCTCTAACTTTTCTTTTGTATCTGGAATATATGGTGGTGCACCATATGGTAATGTTTTTCCCCTTTCAGGAAATGATACAGCATAATTTATCATATCTTGTAGCTTCGAAGATAATTCTGAAGAAGCCGAAGAGTTATTAGAATTACCACCTGAACTATTATTTGTTCTATTACTTGAACTTCCACCTGATGAAGAGCTGCCATCAGGATCAATTAGCATAAATCCATGATCAGAATCTGCATCATCGTACATTGCTGAAAGTAATGTATTCATATCAACTTCATTTTTCAAGCCACCTGCTGAATTTGCAATAATTATTTTGTTGTCTTGGTATCCAGCAAGAACTATATAGTGTCCAGAATTTGTACCTGAACCTAATATACGACCTGCATTTCCTTTTACTTGAACTATTACAGGTTTCTTTTGTTTTAAGTGATTATCTATTGCATCTCTTGTAATCTGTTTCTTCCTATCTAATGATATATTTTCATTTCTAGTTCCTCCGTTTCCCCAAGTAGTAACAGAGGTACTAAATCCATAATCATTTAAAATATCAGCATAGTCTTTTGTTAAAACAGCTCCACTCCAATGAATTTCATTTCCAAGAGTTCTTGGGTCATAATTCCTATTTTTATAAGCATCTATTACAACTGTAATTGCACATAATCCACATCCAGATTCTGCAATTGTTGACCCAAATCCAACATTCTGATTATATACCGGGAAAGTATGCCCATTTAATTCAAAACTTGTTGTTGGTGTTCCGGAAGCATAGCCACCCGAAGAAGAATTATTACTCGAATTTGTGCCGCAAAATGCAGATGATGATACTTTTTCTTTTCTATCATCAGATTCATTATATGCAATTAAATCATCCATAGTGTACTTTTCATTTTCAGACTTTGTTTGTCTTAGTTTATCATTCCATATTCTTGTAACAGTATGTTTAATACAATTTTCATAGTCAATATATCCCTCTAAATCTACAATGCACGTTTTTCTAACTCCCGGTATGCTTACTCCATTTATTGTAGTTGTAATTGTTTGTGTTGGTGCCGAGATAACTGAAATTCCATCTTGTGGAAGAGATGATAAGGCAGCTTCTAAGCTTGACCTGTATGTTCCACCTATACTTCCGAGTACATTAGAAGCCTTGTTTTCACTAGCCAATGAGTCTCTTTGAAAGGCTTCAGAATCTTCCGAAGATGTATCTTCATTTCTTCTTGCATCAACATCACTATCGACATATGTTTCATAATTAAATTCATTTATTATTTTTACGTCAAACGTTTCTGCTCTACTTATATAATATGTTGGTGTTACTTCTTCATTTTTACTTACAAATGTTTCATTTCCTGGAGTTCTTGTTCCTCCAGCCAAACCATTCAGTGTTGCTGTATTACATTGCTGTGTTCCTTCATCAACTGTATCTAACTTTGATTTACTTACTATTTGTGTTTCATATGTACCACTATATAATATATTTCCATTACCGTCCCTTTTTATAACAGTTCTTCCACTAGAGTCGGATTCAAATTGTGGCATTGGATATTCATCAGCAACAATTTGTAATCTATCATGTCTGTAAACTTCTTCATATGTTTCATAATATGTAGTTAATTTACATTTCTTA
Source organism: uncultured Clostridium sp. (assembly GCA_900554875.1). Lineage (GTDB taxonomy): Bacteria > Bacillota > Clostridia > TANB77 > CAG-465 > CAG-465. The sequence continues at coordinate 4,498 of USJA01000039.1, forward strand.
AGTTCATACCAATTTACAACAATATTACTGTATGCTTCTTTTATTATATTATATGAAAATAATGGATTTCTGTTTGAATCATTTTCAGTTCCACTTACTATTGATGCAGTATTCATTGAAAGTGGTATATACCATGTTTGTAAATAAGGTGTAGTCATATTTACAAATTTTGATAACTTTGTATTTTTAGAATCTTTAGGAAATTTTAATCCTACTTCTTTATCTTCTTGATAGTCACTTTCAGCAAGATCTGCTCCTGATGTATTCTGATGACTGTACTTTTTATACTTAATTTTATTAAAATTATATTTTTCAGTCATAAGTATATGTTTATATGCAGGCAATTTATCATCTATATCAACAACTCTTTTAGTCTTTTCTTCATTAGATAAATTTTTAGATCCTAATTCATATTTCATTGCTGTCTGTGTTTCAGCACCGCCGTTACCAGCCTCAATAAATGAATTATACATTTTATCAATATCTGATAATTTAACCATTAAAAGACTTTTATTGTTTTCATATAAAGTTTTGGTATCCTTATCCAAATCATTCTCATTAAAGAAATTATCAACACTATTTTTAACTGCAGATGTACCTTCTTTTATAAGTCCTATAGCAAGTAAGGATATTATTACAATTATCACAATTATAATAACAATTACTGCAATTTTAACTTGGGTAGGTAAAAAAGCCCATAAGGCTTTTATTCCTCTTGACGCCGCATCTTTCAAATTACTTGCAAAGTCTCTTGCTTTATTTTTTGCTGTTTGTACTAATCCTCCCCTTGGATTTACATCTGCATTTGTAGAAGGTTCATTTTTATTAAAGTTATTATCTTCCATACAGCCTCCTTAATACTATTTGTTAAAGTCTATCTTAACCTCTTTATTTTCACCGTCAACCTCAACATTTTTTAAAACTAATGATTTTATTTCAGAATAGTAATCTGATCCAATTTTAAAATATAATGACTTTGTAATAGTTCCATTTTTAGTTAAAATACTATCATCCGTTGAAACGACGGCAGCTCCTAATTTAATAACATTGTTATCATTTAAAACGATGTACACATTATCAATATTATCAAAATTATATTTTACAGTTTTATCACCGTTATTTTTTATTGAAAGTTTATATGTAATTCCATCACTTTTCATTTCTTCAACAGATACAGTATAATGAACATCATCCGATGTCTTACTATAACTTTTGTTGCTTGAAATAGGAATTGTCGATTGTTCAAATGATAATGTATATTCATATGGTTTTTCCTCAATAATGTTTACATATTTCTTAAGTCCACCATACGTTAAGTATTCTACCCTATATACATATACACCATTATCTTGTTTAGTTGTTGTTGTATTTTGTATTATAGGATTTTTGCTAACTAGTAAATTATCAACCATATATGAACTAAAATTTTCTTTTGTTAATTTATGCTCCGATAAAAATTTATTATCTACCTTATCATACAATTTATCTGTATTATCTATAGTAAGCAAACCTTTTAATTCTGATAAATATATATCTAATGATTTTTGAACTCCATCAGTAACACTTGTGTATTTAGAAATTTTGCCTGCTTTTGTTTCACTTTTTGGCCACCAAATAATAACTAATGCAATTATAGCAGCAATAACAAATAACGCAATAAATAGTACTGTGAAATTGAATCCTTTTTTATTTATATCTTCCATATTTTATCTCCTATTCCATATAAAAAATATTAAATTGATTTTTTTCGGTATCTAAAATTATACCAATATACACTAAATCAAATTCATTAACTGTTTTTAGCTCACATAGATATGCATTATTATTTGAATTTAATTTATATACATTTTTAATTATGTCTTTATCTTTCATAACATATCCATTTTCATTAGTTGTTACCATCTTTGACATTAATTCTTTTGCTTTTTCAATGTATTTTTTCTTTCCTAAAAATTTTTTATAATCTGGATCCAATGTTGAATAATAATCACTTAGAGAGTATCCCATATACTTATACTCAACAAGCAAAGATGTATCCATCTTTTCAACCGTTTGGTAAGATTTTAAGAACTCTGTAATTATATTATTTAAAGTCCAATAAGTATTTCTATCTTTATCTTCAACTGAATCAGTAATAAATGTATACTTATCTACCTTTTTATAATTTATTTTATCAGTTCTAAAATTTTGAGACATTAAAATTGATGATATTACAATTATTAAAATCAAAATTGCAACTAACAATATTAGTCTTTGTCTTGAAGTTATATTTTCTTTTATATCAAATATTTTCATAACTACCTCCACTTATATATCAAGCCCTATTTATAATTTTAACAAATATATGTACTAAAGTCAATAATTTAGGACGTTTTTTCACTTTAAACTTTAAAAATAATCACTTTATTTTTAACATTTGCAGTCAAACTAGCTTACATAAAATTTTATTTTGATTATAATCACAATTTAATATGTAAAAATATACATACACTTAAAAATATTTTACCCTAATTATGTTTTTTTATATGTTAACACGAATAAATTACAAAAAAGGAAATCATAAATTAAAATTTAAGATTCCCTTTTTAATTATTCTCTACAATTTGGATAATATAAACTATGTATCTTACTCGCACTTCCACCAAAATTAAGCCATTCTGTTCCATCTTGAATAATTAATTTTATATAATTATTGTTCATCTTTGATGATGGACCATACACATAACAAAACCAATTAGTTTTATAATATAATTTTCCATTTTCATTATGAATATGATTTTGGAGACCATACTTTCCATTTCCTTTTCCATCATTTACAATTTGTTGAAAATATTCTTTTTCACTTGCTCCACTACTTGAAGTTGCATAGTATTTACGTATTCTATAATCAGAGGCATAATCAAGATATTTACACAAAGAGCTACCATATTTTCCTGCACCAGTAGTTATTATTTTGTCAGGTTTTACTTCAGTTAGAAAACTATATGATGTAGTATTTCCTATACCATGATGTCCTTTTTTTAATACTTCTGCTGAAATATCCTTCTTTGTTAATCTTGACAATTTATATTTTGAATTAAGAGTTGAAATAGATATGTTTTCATTAACTATAATGTCTTTTATCAAATTCATATATGTCATTATCTGCATTGTATCATTTTTGGCATAACTATTTGACCAACTTATGCCCAAACCAGGGTTTACTCCATTTTTTGAAGTTTTGTATCCAAACATATTATTACCATTTTTATTTACATATCCACCTTCACTATCAGACTGTGTTTCAGTAAAAGTTGTATCTCCATCATAATTTGCTATTTCATCTTTTACTTTTCCAAGTAAAATTTCTTCTGTTGGGAAACCGGCATCACCCATAAGCAGCATTTTCTTTGTACCACATATAAGCTTAGTTACAATTGATTGATTGTTTTCATTAGACTGAGTAAAGTAATTGTTTTTAACTAAATATACATTTCCTCCAGAATTAATTGCTTTATTGTCCAAGGCGTATACTCCCTGACGTATTCCCATTTTATTACCATTTTCAGTATTCATAACTGACTTAGTCTGTAAAAATTCTGATGGAACATCACTCAAAGGATATGGATTAAAAATGTTAAATATACAATTATCAACCTTAATACAATTTCCAGCCGTCACTGATATTAAATTACTATATTTTTTAGCATAACTTATTAAATCATCTAATTGTTTTAAGCCAGATCTTTTACTATACTGTAGTGATACACAACTTACAACTATATTATTAAATTTAT
>USJA01000040.1 GCA_900554875.1 uncultured Clostridium sp.
CTAAAAATTTACTATTAAATTATACAATAGATTAGTACGTATGTCAAGTAAACATAAGAAAAAAATAAAAAAGTAGCTTAAAAGCTCAAAAAAAATTATAATTTAATTGACTAAATAATATAATTAATATATAATTATAATGTTAAAGAGGGTAGATAAAATGGAAGATGAATATAGAAATGAACGAAAGAGATTTATAAATAAAGCTGTCATAATCTCTATAGTTGTTATATTGTCTATAGCCGTAGTTGGTGCTATGATGCTTGTTGCTATTTCAATATTAAATAGTACAAAATATTCAAATGGTGAAGATTTATCCGGTTATATGACAAGGATAGAAGATGCAATAAAAATGGTAAAGAGTAAGTATATAGAGGATGTTGATACTGAAAAATTAGTTGATGGTGCCGTTTCTGGAATTGCTGATGCAACGGGTGATCCTTATACTAGGTATATGGATGAAGAAGAATATAATCAAATGCTAAATAGTGGCAATGAAAAATATGGTGGATTAGGGATACACATTTCTTTTGATACTGAAACAGAGGGAATTGTTATTCTGGGTATAATGCCAAACGCACCAGCTATAGATGCTGACTTAAAAATTGGAGATATTATAATAAGTGTAGAAGGGACAGTCGTTAGTTCTAAGACATATTACGAGTGTGTTGATAAATTAAAAGGAGATGCAGGAACTGAGGTAAAGCTAATAATAAAAAGGGAAAATGAAACTTTTGAAAAAACTGTAAAACGTGAAGAAATAACTCCAAATAATGTTGAGTCTGAGGTAATGGATAATAATATAGGATATATACGTATTTGGTCTTTTGATAATAATGTATATAAACAATTTAAAACAGAATATGATAAGTTAATGGCTAAAAATATTTCAGGACTTATTATTGATGTAAGAAATAATCCAGGTGGATTAGTTACAGATACAGTTTCTATATTAAAAGAAATGTTACCAAAATGTGATATTGTAAAACTTGTGTATAAAGACGAAAGTGAAAGGGTATACAAGTGTGATGGTAAAAATAAAATCAATATACCTGTTGCGGTCCTTGTGAATTCATCAAGTGCAAGTGCTTCTGAAATTCTTGCAAGTGCGATAAAGGATTCACAGATAGGAGTTTTGATAGGTACAAAGACATATGGTAAAGGAATTGTACAAGAAGTACAGCAATTAGATGGAAAAGGAGCACTTTCTATTACAGTGGCAAAATATTATACAGCAAGCGGGGTTGAAATACATAAGAATGGAATCGAACCAAATATTACCGTAGAATTGCCAAAAGAATATGAAAAATCAAATAATGTTCCAAGAGACAAAGATACACAGCTAAAAAAAGCACTTGAGTACTTAAGAGAAAAAATGTAATGTAAATGTAAAAAAAGCAAATGCTTTTTAAAAAAATAAAAGGAAATGACTAAAATTACAAAATAAAGTTGACATATTCATGTAATTTTAGTCTTTTTTCTTTTTTTTTATATTTTGACAAAATTAGATTAAAATGCTATAATACTTTCAAAAGGATATATGGGTGATAGAACTATGGTTTCAAAAGATTCATTACTTAAAGTTAAGCAAGATGTTGAAAGCTATGTTGGTCAAGAAATTCTTATTAAGGCTAATATAGGTAGAAATAAGTGTGTTTGTCGTAAGGGTGTAATAGATAGTACTTATCCAAATTTATTTGTTTTTAAAGAAAATGATACTTCAAGTAAATTATCTTATAGCTATGCAGATTTGGTAACAAATAACTTAGAGTTAAGTTTGCCTAGTGGAGAAGCTTTAACAAATTATGACTTTTCTACACCAAAATATACGAGATTGTAATTTAAGAAGGCGTGATATAAGAGGTAAGAGAGTGAGATTAGCTCTCTTTTTTTTATTTGATATTGTCATAATTGACATTTTAATAAAAACAATGTATAATAGTTACATAAATATCATGTCTTTGTTCAATTATTTTGTTCAAAATGATATTTAAATTTAACTAAATTTAAGTAATTAATAAGGAGGCATTATTATGAGTAAAATGTATAATGTGTCAGGAAAATTAAGTCAGGCTATTGAGCGGGCTATATATTTAACTGAAGACTTCAGAAGTGATGAAGTGTGTACAGTTCATATGGGTCTTTCAATCCTTATGGATAGGTCATGCTGTTTGCAGAAGGTACACCTTGAATTAGGATATGAAGTATTATGTGAAAAAATGATATATGAGACCATCGGAAATGATGAACTTTATGAGTATGTAACTGGTAAAAAATTTCCTTCTAATGAAGAAGAAATTAATACAGAAGAAACTCAAAATGAAGTTGGAGTAGAGGAGACAAATTCAGCTGATCCTGAAAAGGGTGATACACAAATTCAAAAACAGATAATTTATCTTGTTGATAAATCTGCATTTATACAAGATAATGTAAGCTATGAAAATATTCCATATTCTTCAAATCTTGAAAATGTATTTGAGGATGCATATCAAAGATGCTTTTCAAACGGGCAGGATTTTATCGATGAAGAAAATCTTCTTTATTCAATTTTAAACGTAGAGGATTGCAGTTTTAAACGCCTTTTAGAAAAATTTGAATTTGATATTTTGGAGCTTGTAAATATGTTAGCTATGAATGCAACTATTTATAAATTTAATAAAAAGAATATTGTTTGTATTCCAGAATCACTTAAGAGTTGTTGTGAAATATTAAATGATCAATACTCTAAAGGTGAAAAATGTCAAATTCTTGGCCGTGACAAAGAGATTAGTCAGGTCTGGAACATCTTTTCTAAGAAGACAAAGAGAAATGCGATATTGGTTGGTGATGCTGGTGTCGGAAAAACAGCAATTGTTGAAGCAATTACAATTCAAATTGTAAATGAAAAATGCCCAAGAGAGTTTAAAAACTATAAAGTTGTGTCATTAAACTTGACTGGTATGGTTGCTGGTACAAAGTACAGGGGAGAGTTTGAACTTAAGATTCAACAACTCATTCAATTTTTAAAGAAAACAAGTAATATTATAGTATTCATCGATGAAATTCATCAAATACTTGGTGCTGGTAGTGCAGAAAACAGCGGACCTGATTTAAGTGGTTCCCTAAAACCTATTTTGGCTCGTGATGATGTTGTATTCATTGGTTCAACAACAAATATTGAATATGAAAGGTATTTTGCTGTTGATCCTGCTTTTAAACGAAGATTTGAAAAAATATCAGTAAAAGAACCAAAACTTTCAGAAGTCAAAGATATGGTGGAATTAAGGGTAAAATCCATTACGGAATACCATAAGGTATCCATGGATGATGATGTATTAAATTATGCAATAATAACTGCAAAGGCAATGAATTATTATGGTAATAACCCTGATCTAACTATTGATCTTGTAGATAGAGCTTCTGCTATGGCAAAACTTGCAAGAAGAAAAGTTGTTAAGCGTGTTGATGTTGATAAAGTTTTCAAAACAAATTATGACATGTTTAAAAGCATGAAGCGTAAAGATAAGTTATCAACAGCATATCATGAAGCTGGTCACGCTTTATATAAGTTGATGTCAAAGCACAATTTAAGGGATGATTTAAAAATTGTATCTATCATTCCAACATCTGACTATCTTGGTGTGACAATATCGGAGCCAAATGATTGCTTTGCACCTGTTACAAGAAAAGCAGTTATGGAAAAAGCTTCTATGAGCTTAGCAGGTCGTGTGTCTCAGGAGTTTGTTTCTAAAGATTGGGATTTTGGTGCTTCTTCAGATCTGGAAAGTGCCACTTCAATTATACGTAGTATGATAATTGAAATGGGTATGGATGGTGATATCTATACTAATATCAGTCTTTATGATTATAACTCTAATGGACATAATATGAGTCCTGCAGCTGTTGATAAAGTAAATGATAGAATAAGTGTTATCATGAAAAAAGTCTATGATGATACAAAGAAATTCCTTACTAAGAATAAGGATAAGCTTGATATCATTGTAAATCTTCTTATGAAGAAAGGCATAATATCAGTTCAGGAGATAACTGAAGCTTTTGAGAGGAATGAAAATGAAAGCATAAAAAAAGATTAAGTTATAAACATTGGTGTAATTTTTTACACCAATGTTTTTTTGGTCAATTGAAAAAATAAAATCCATTTAGAAAAAGTAACTTCTAGTTACAAATAAAAAGCTAGATAAAGGCAAACAATTTGTATCAAGAGGTTGCTTTTTTGTAAAAAGTAGTGTAAAATTAAAGTATATTGATAGAAAAAACTGCATGACAAAGGCTCAAATAGAAATTCCTCAAAATTTTGTGTAAGGTTAATTTCTATTCGAGAAAAAGGATATTAATTTTTAATATGTAGGTGTTTCTAGAGATTTAAATTTGTGTTTAATTGTTTTTTAAAAGGTAAGGTTTCAAGGTAACCTTATCTTTTTGTATCTTTTGTATATTCAATTTTTTAAGAATGTTTTCATCATAAAAGAAAGAAAACGCTTCATATGGAGTTTTCCCGCCTAAAGACTTTCTAGGAATAGAATTTATGTGAGAAAACATTAAATCTATTTTATCTTGAGTTAAGTGATGCCAATCAATTCCGTTAGGAAGAATCTCTCTAACAAAATTATGATTGTTTTCAACATGAGGTTTTTGACTAGGTGATTGAGGATCACAATAAAATATATTAGATCTTAATTCACCAGTTTCCATGTTAGTTTCAAATAGTTCAGGTTTAGCAAACTCAGTCCCTCTATCAGTGAGTAAAAGAGAGAAAAGTTTTTTAAAATCATCTTCTAAAATATCTTGAAAAAAATCAAGAGAACTCGCCATTGAAGAAGCAGATTTAGAAGAGTGTAATCTACCAATCATAAGTCCAGTATTTTCAAAAATGAAAGTTTGAATAAAAGGACCAGAGTGACTATTATACACAGTATCCATCTCGGTAGTAGGGATATTCGGATGTTGTTTAATGAATTCTAAATAATTCTCATATTTTCTACCAGTATAATCAGCAGTTTCAGCTCTTTTTTTTAATTTCTTACTTTTAATTTTTCTCTTAACTTTTCTTTTTAAAGATAGATTGTTAATCCCCCAGTCATTAAATAATCCCATTTCAATATATGTATATAAAGTCTTAGTACATAAATTAATTTCTTTGTGATTTTCTAAAATAGTATACAAAGATTGGCCTTGCTCAATTAAAGGTTTAATAATATGAGCGATGTTAAAAAGCTCAGAAGTAGTCAAATTAACACCTTGACGAGAATCTTTTAAAGTATAGAGATAATTACCATGAGCAAGTTTAGCTTTGTAGAAATACTTGTCCAACTTACATTTATATAATTGAGGACAATTGTTACAAGCACCAACAAAACGGTCCCTTCTAAAACAAGGAAGTTCTTCGTAATCTTTGCACTTAAAAGAACAAACTTTACACTGATTAAAGTGAATACAATTGTTAGAATAATCATTAAAAGAGTTTCTAGGTTTAAGTTTTCTATTTCTTTTAATTTCTTTAGCAACAGTAGAAGGGCTCTTGTTAATAGATTGAGCAATTTGGAATTTACGAAGACCTTTAACAATACCTTCTTCAATTTTAAATCTATCATCTAAAGATAGATGTTTATTATTATATAAATTATCCATAAAGACTCCTTTCAACTTAGAAATACCTACATTAAAATTATATCAAAGAGAAACAAGTCTTACATTAGGAGTTAATGTATAACTAAATTATATCGACCTATCGGTCAGGTGGAATTTACTTTTTCAATTGACGAAATCAATTAAATGATGAAAAGTAGTGAAAGATATTTGACAAATGCATAAAAATATGATATTTTAATAATGCTATGAGAAAGAGTAAATATATTAAAAAGAATTAACAGAGAGTAAGCGGTGCTGGAAAGCTTATAATTCTAAATATATGGTGGAGCTTTTGAGCATATTATTTATAAGAATTAAGGTGGATATATTTAAATATATCAATTAGGGTGGAATCGCGGAATTAAACTTTCGTCCCTAGCAATATTATTTTGCTTGGAGCGAAGGTTTTTTGTTAATATAACCTAGCAAAAAAGGAGGAAGAATATGGCTAATTCAATGGAAAAAATCGTTAATTTATGTAAAAGTAGGGGGTATATATATCCTGGTTCAGAAATTTATGGTGGATTGGCAAATACATGGGATTATGGTCCATTAGGTTCAGAATTAAAAAACAATGTTAAAATGGCTTGGAAAAGAAAATTTATTCAAGAAAATCAATATAATGTTGGATTAGATGCAGCAATATTAATGAATCCAGAAACATGGGTTGCTTCAGGGCATGTAAACAGTTTCGCAGATCCATTAATTGATTGTAAAGAATGTAAAACAAGACATAGAGCAGATAAATTAATTGAGGAATGGGCTCATAACAAAGGTGAAGATATGATTGCAGATGGAATGCCAGATGATGAGTTAGTAAGATTTATTCAAGATAATGAAATTTCATGCCCCAATTGCGGAAGTCAAAATTTCACAGGAATTAGGAAATTTAACTTAATGTTTAAAACTTTTCAGGGAGTTACTGAAGATTCAAAATCAGAATTATTTTTAAGACCTGAAACAGCACAAGGAATATTTGTAAATTTTAAAAATGTATTGAGAACAACTAGAAGAAAATTACCTATGGGAATAGCACAAATAGGAAAAGCATTTAGAAATGAAATAACACCAGGTAACTTTACTTTTAGAACGAGAGAATTTGAACAAATGGAATTAGAATTTTTTTGCAAACCTGGAACTGATTTAGAATGGTTTGAATATTGGAGAAGTTTTTGCAAAAAATGGTTATTGAATTTAGGGATAAAAGAGGAAAATATAAGATTAAGAGACCATGAGAAAGATGAATTAATATTCTATAGTAAAGCTACAACAGATATAGAATTTTTATTCCCATTTGGTTGGGGAGAACTATGGGGAATAGCTGATAGAACTGACTATGATTTATCAAAACATATTGAACATTCAAGACAAGATTTATCATATCAAGATACTGAAAATAATGAAAAATATATACCATATGTTATAGAACCATCTCTTGGTGCAGACAGAATGACTTTAGCATTATTATGTAATGCTTATGAAGAAGAGAAAATTAGTGAAGATGATACTAGAACAGTGTTGCATTTACATCCAGCAATAGCACCATTTAAAGTTGCAGTTTTACCACTATCAAAAAAACTATCCGATAAAGCTACAAGTATTTATCAAGAATTATCAGAAGAGTTTATGTGTGATTATGATGAAGCAGGAAGTATTGGAAAAAGATATAGAAGAGAAGATGAAATTGGAACACCATATTGTATAACAGTAGATTTTGATACATTAGAGGATAACATGGTAACAATAAGAGATAGGGATACTATGGAACAAATTAGAATTGAAATTGATAACGTAAAAGAATGGGTAAATAAAAAATTAAAGTTTTAATATATAGTAAAAAAGGGCTGTAAAAAAGTCAAAACGAAAAATGAGTGAAAAACTTCACTCATTTTTTTGTATTATAGGAAAACCTACATTTTTATATTGTAACTCTTGATTATTTTTAGAGGAAAATTTATCTTTAATTAGATAAGATTTACCATATCTAAAATAGCATTAGTCATCAAATATCTCCAAATAATTTGCACCATTTTCCAAATAAAATATTAGTAGTAATAATTGTAGAATGTTTTTTATATCTTTTATTAATTAATTGTAATAATAAATTTTCTTCTTCTTTTTTTATAGGTAAATATCCAATTTCATCAATAATTAATAAGATATATTTTTCATAGTTTTTTAGTTTTTTCTTGTATTCTATTTTCATAGTTGGCTTTTTTTAGTTTGCTTATTAAATCATGATAACTTATGAAATATGTACTATACCTATTACTTGCAGATTATATTCCTATGATAGTGGCAAGGTGTGTTTTTTCCCACCAGGACTATCAAAAAAAATATATTTTTTATTTTATAAAAATCTTAATTTTTGCAAATTCAGGATTTTATCTTGATTTATGCTAGGTTGAAAATCAAAACAAAAATTATCAAATGTCTTTTGATAAGGAAAGCCAGCAATTGATACCTGTATTTCTTAAGCTTTCTCATCTCTATATATTATATATTCATTATTTATTTCCTTTTTTATCAGC
>USJA01000041.1 GCA_900554875.1 uncultured Clostridium sp.
TCTTTCAATGATAGTTCCACCTTTCTCATATTGTCCTCCTTAAATTTAAATGATTCTTATTATATCATTTAAGAGAACAATTTTTTTATTTGGGACATTTTCTCATTTTTTTACTTAAGACATTATCACATTTCTTTCATAATTTACCATATAGCTATTTTTATACAATTGACACACGTTCAACATTATGATATAATATGGTCACAAAAAAATATAAAAATTTAACTCAAATTTAGGAGGATTATAATGAACGAAAATATATTTTATGCGTTAGATACTTTCATTTATATTGCAATAAGTATTGCACTTGCATGGGTCACTTCCCAGGCATTTAAAACACTACTTAAAATTGCAATTACAAAGAATAAAAATCCACGGAACGTTATAAAGCAATTTTTTTCTGATGGTGATTTTCCATCTTCACATACGGCAGTTTCTGTAACAGGATGTATTGTTGTTACGCCAATAATATACGAGGCTATATATAATGCAACATCCAAAACAGAAATTTTAGTTTGTATATCTACAGAAGTGGTTTTACTATTATGGACGGCAATGACAATTAGAGACGCTTTAGGCATCCGTATGCGTGTACAGGAAAATGCACAAACCATGCAAAAATTTCTTAAAGAATCTAAAAATTATTTTATTGTAACTGAATCACTACAAAATTTTTGGAACGAACTTGGCGACAATATTAATATTAAAGCTGGCCACATGCCTCACGAAGTAATAGGTGGTTTGATTCTTGCATTAATATTTGGTGTTGGTGCAAATTCAATTAGAACAGGAAATTTGACAGTGCTTATAATTGATATACTAATATCTATTATATATTTTCTTCTTTCCTACCTTTTCCTGTCTAAAAAAATAGATTTGCCAAAGTTTATTTTAAAATTAAGGAGAAAAGGAGAGTAATTAATATGATTTTATCACTTTTAAGCCTTATTTTATCTTGCATAATGCTTTATTTAACTTTTAAAATAACATCCTGTGCCCTTAGATTCTTTTTTGGAATTTTAGATACTTTATTGTGGATAACATTCATAATTTTTCTGCTAAAAATTATCTTTTAGCAAAAAACCATTCGTAAATATTTACGAATGGTTTTTCTTAATCGTTATATTCCATCTGATATCCAATAATATCCAAATATTCTCCATCTTGAAGTCCAAGTTCTCTTGCCTTATCCATAACACCCATTTTATTTAATACTCTTTGCATGTATTGTCTTGATTCAACATCAAATATATTAACCTTACTCATTAATCTTTCAATAGGTGCCCCAGTAACATAATATGTGTCATTTTTCTTTTCTACATGCCACTCTTGATCTACTAGTTCGTCCTCTTCCTCTTTAATTACTTCAACAATATCCTCTTTTGGAATTTTCTTTAATTCTTCTGATACATAGTTTAATAACTCATCTAATCCAATTTTAGTTGCAGCTGAAATTTTAAATAATTTTAGTCCTTCTTTTTTACAAAGGATTTCTAAATCTTTAAGGTAACCTTCATCACTTAAACTATCCATTTTATTTGCAACAACAATTTGTTCTTTAGAGGCAAGTTTTTTACTATATTTTTTAAGCTCATTATTTATTAATTTAAAGTCTTCTACCGGGATTCTTCCTTCACTTCCTGTAATATCAATTACATGTAATAGAAGTCTTGTTCTTTCAATATGTTTTAAGAATTTAAATCCAAGTCCAACACCTTCACTTGCATCCTCTATAATACCAGGTATGTCTGCCATTACAAAGGTATCACCACTTTTTGTTTTTACCACACCTAAAGCTGGTTCAAGTGTTGTAAAGTGATAATTTGCTATCTTAGGTTTTGCAGATGATACTGTTGAGATTATTGTTGATTTACCAACGTTTGGAAAGCCAATAAGTCCAACATCGGCAAGCATTTTTAATTCAAGTTCTAGATTCCTTTCCATACCTTTATGGCCTGCTTCAGAAAAATTTGGAACTTGTCTTGTAGGAGTTGCAAAATTCATATTACCTTTTCCACCTTTTCCACCTTTTGCGACCAAGAAAACGTCATCTTTTTTTGATAAATCTGCAATTACAATATCTTTATCTATATCTCTAACTATTGTACCAATTGGCACTGAAATATACAAATCTTGTCCTGATTTTCCAGTTTTTCTTGCACCATCACCGTTTTTTCCATCCTCAGCTCTAAATTCTTTTTTATACTTAAAATCAAGAAGTGTTGATGTATTAGGGTCAACTTTTAAATATATATTTCCACCTTTTCCACCATCACCACCATCTGGACCACCAGCAGCAATGTATTTTTCTCTTCTAAAGCTTGTCGCTCCATTTCCACCATTTCCAGCTTTTATTTTTATTTTTACATTATCTATTACCATCTAATTTCTCCTCTTAATCGAAATAATCTATTTTTATCGCTTTCTTTACTTTCTTCATAGTATATTTTGCTTTTTCTCTTGCCTTTTTAATACCATCTTTAAGTACATCATCAATAATTTCAGAATTTTCCTCGTAGTACCTTCTCTTCTCTCTAATTGGTTTTAAATACTCACATATATTTTTAGCAAGTTCTTTTTTACATGCAACACATCCTCTTTTACCTTTTTTGCATTCCTCAAATATACATTCTTTATCTTTTTGGCTAAACATCTTGTGATAATACGCAACCATACATACCTCAGGGTTTGCAGGATCATCTTTCCTTATTTTTGAAGTATCTGTTAAAGCCCCCATAACTTTTCTATTTATCTCTTCTTCGCTATCAGACAAATATATTGCATTACCTAAACTTTTACCCATCTTAGCATTTCCATCTAGTCCCTTTACTCTAGCCATTTTTCCTACTAAAGCTTCAGGTTCAACTAAAGTTTCACCATAAATAGAATTAAATTTTCTAACAATTTCTCTTGTTTGCTCAATCATTGGAAGTTGGTCCTCTCCAACAGGAATTAAATGAGCACCAAATGCAGTTATATCAGCTGATTGACTTACCGGATATCCCAAAAATCCGTATGTTATACTCTCACCATTATTCCCAAAAAGCTCCTTTTTTTGAGCAATCTCTGACTTTACGGTTGGGTTTCTCTCTAACCTAGAAACTGTTACAAGATTTGAGTAAAATACAGTAAGTTCTGCAATTTCAGGAACCATTGACTGAATAAAAATTGTAGTTTTTTTAGGATCTATTCCACAAGATAAGTAATCAATACAAAGCTGTTTTACAGAAGTTCTTACTTTTTCTGGATTATTAAAATTATCTGTTAAAGCTTGAACATCTGCAATCATTATATATTGTTCATAATTATCTTGAAGTTTTATTCTATTTTGTACCGAACCAAAATAATGACCTATATGTAATCTTCCAGTTGGTCTGTCACCTGTTAAAATTATCTTTTTTTCTTCCATTATAATCACCTAATTTACTAAATATTATACTTAGTATTATACAATAAATACATAAAAAAAGCTAGTACCAAGCTAACTTTCTTTAAATATTATACTTTTAAGTGCTATTTTTAAATTAATTTTTATCCTTTTTCATGTTTTTTCGACATAATTATTGACTTTGTATTCCAAGGCATTATATAATAATTGTAATAAGAATTGTATATAAATATGCAATTGTGTATTTACTCTATTAAATTTATTAACATTGGGGGATTTCTTATGAAAAACAAACCAGCTAGCATTACTTATGAAATATCTTGTCTTCACCCTGAAGTGACAGGTTCTGCAATTATACTCACTTTTCACTTCCCTAACAAAACAACAAAACAGGTATTAATAGATTGTGGAATGTATCAGGAGTTTAATTTTGATAAATATAATTTTGATTTTCCAACTCAGTTTCATCCTGAAAATATTGATTATGTTTTTTTAACACATACTCATATGGATCATTGCGGAAGATTGCCTTTTTTGATCAAAAAAGGATATTATAAAAATATCTATTGCACAAATTTAGCAAAAAGATTTCTTAAACCTGCCCTTTTTGACAGTGCACAGATATTAGATTATGACTCTAAACACCTCTCTAAGAAGTTCAAAACATTTGTTGAACCTCTTTATGAAATAGAGGATGTAAAGAGAACTTTAAATAGATGTAGAGGATTAAACTACAATGATACCTTTAAACTTGATGACAACTTAGATGTAACGTTACTTGGTAATGGACATTTAATGGGTGCTGCGATGATTCTTCTTCAGGTAAGTTATCCATGTTGTGAAACCATTAATTTACTTTTTACTGGTGACTATAATGTGGATAATTTATTCCAGGATATACCTGGAATTCCAAAATGGGTTAAAAAGCTCAAACTCATTATTTTTCAGGAGTCAACATATGGTGATTGCACAACAGAATCAATTAACTACACATATGATGACACACTTATTTCTCTTACTAAGGAAAACAAAACTGTAATTTCTCCAGTAATAGCTTGTGAAAGGGCCGAGCAGGTTCTCTTAAGGCTTAAGAATTTACAGGATAAAGAACTTCTATCTAAATCAATCCCCATATATCTTGCAGGTTCACTTGCAATTGAGTATTTCAAAATATTCATAGAAGAATCAAAGGTTGATTTTATACCTGAGAATCTCAAATTAGTAAGTACATCAAATCATTTGAGCTTAGTTTCTGAAATGATTGGTACAAAAGGTATATGCGTTATTGATGAAATTCCAGAAGATGTTTTGCAATCATCTACTCCAAAAATAATATTAACCACATCTGGTATGGCAGACAAAGGCAAAGCACCGTATTATCTTTCTAAGCTTGTTCACCGAGAAGATGTTGCAATCATTTTCACTTGTTACTTGCCATCAAGCACACTAGGTTACACTTTAAAGAATGCAAAAAAAGGAGAAGACCATACTTTTAATGTTTACGGAGAAAAAGTAAGGACTCAAATAAACTGTGATATATTTTGTAGCAATGAATTTTCCTCACATGCAAAAGCTGATCAGTTACTTGATTTTTTAAAGCAATTTCCAAATCTTGTTGGTGTATTTGTAAATCACGGAGAGTTGAAAACTAAAGAGATTTACTCTGAAATGATTGAGAATACTATAAATCCATCATTTGTACAAATAATGGATAGAAGTATTTGCTACTCAATGACTAATTTTAAAATATCGAAGATTTTAAATTCTAAATATTCAACACTTGAGGATATAGAGCAAAAGAAACGAAAGATTCGTAAGGAAAGAAAGCTTCTTTCTAAAAAATCAAAGCCTAAGTATAAAAATAATAACAAGAGAACAAGGAAATATAACCTTCAGTATACTTAAAATCACACGAAAAGGTCAATCACATTAATTTGTGATTGACCTTTTCATAATTATATTACATCTTTTTTATTATAAAAACTAAACTAGCCTACATAAAATACGGTTCTCAACACTACTTGATGTATAATCTAACACGGAAACCTGTATCATCGCTAGTGTTAGTAGCAATAATGTTATGTCTAAAAGAAACGTACATTTCACTACCACCAGACTTATGGCTGCCACCACGACGAATGGAATAATAAGCATACAATTCACTAGTCCATTCCCATGTATTTCCAGCTAAATCATAGATGTTTTTTACTTTCCAATTTTCATTAAATCCAGCAGTTCTTTTAACTCCATTATTTACTTTAGCTGCAGCTAATGAATTATAATAATTTCCATAATATCTACTATCAGTTAAACTTGCAGAAACATTAATGCTACTTAAACTATCTTCTATCCAGTGACATGTTGTGTCCCAAGCTTTTCCTGTTATTAATCCTGTTTGTGCATATCCATTATCTTCAATCATTTTTTCAGCACTTGATTTAGCATTTGAATAATTTATATTTGTCCAAACTATTGCATCTTTTTTACTTACTGGAGTTCCTACTTTATCACTTGGGGAAGTATCCCCCTCTGGTACACCTGCTTCATATCTTCCAATATAAAATCCTCCATATTTTATAACATCCGCTGTTTCATCTGTTATTCCACTTGGCAAACTATCATCACCTGTTGGTTTAACAACAGGAAAATTTGTATCTTTTACATATGTTCCTTCTGTTGCAGGTACCCATACAAATTCATTACCTTTTCCATCTTGTATTACCACTCCTATTTCTTTTGTTCCCTCTTTGTATTCAAAACCTTTTGGTACTGGTACTCCATCTACTTCTTCAGCTATTTTATCTTTCCATTGATCCCTAACACTTTCACTCTTACTCGTCGCACCATCCGTTATCTGTGAAAACCATTTATACTCAAGATTATTTTCAGTTTTTCCATTCCATACTAATTTACCTTTTACTATAACAACTTTATCTTTATACTTCTTAGTACTTGGTAATTCTTTTACCATATTTTCCCCCGATAAACTTACACTTGTTTTATCAAATTCGGTTGGATTATCCGTATATTTTTTTGATATATACATTGCTAATTCATCTTGAATAGATGTTATATCTTCTTTAAATATTGCCTCTTTTGCACTACTAATTGGATTATTATTACTTATGGCCAATATAACTACAGCAGCAAGTATTATAATAACTATAATTGTAACAATTAGTACAATTAACGAGATACCCCTTTTATGAGTTAGCCTTGTAAAATTATTATCCTTAGACAATCTTTCTTCTTTTTTCATATATCCTTTTCCTTCCTATCTTTTGTTTTTTATATAAATTACATATGTATTTTTATTATACTTTATATTTAATATTTTTTCAATAATTATTAAATATATAAGGAATATTAAAAAAAGGTACATATAAATATGTACCTGTCAAATTATTTATTTTGTTTCTTCTACCGGATAAACACTAGCTTTAGTCTTTGTTCTACCTTTTCTTTCAAATTTTAATACACCATCAACTTTTGAATAAAGTGTATCATCTTTACCAAGACCAACGTTTGTACCTGGATGTATTTTTGTTCCTCTTTGTCTGTATATAATATTTCCAGCTAAAACAAATTGTCCGTCTGCTCTTTTAGCACCAAGTCTTTTAGACTCACTGTCTCTTCCATTTTTAGATGAGCTCGCACCTTTTTTATGTGCCATTTAAAATCACTCCTTTACGCTTCAATTTTTATTTCTTGTTTATTATTTAGTTTCTTCTTTTTTTGTTGTAGTTGTTTTTTTAGCAGTTGTTTTCTTTGCTGTAGTTGTAGTCTTTTTAGCAGTTGTTTTTTTAACTTCCTTTTTTTCAACTTCTTTTTTTTCTACAACTTCTTTAACTTCCTTTTTAGCTTTATCAGCTGTAGTTGTAATTTTTTCAATTTGAATTTTTGTATATGGTTGTCTATGTCCTCTCATTTTTCTTTCATTTTTCTTAGCTTTGTATTTAAATACTAAGATTTTTTTAGACTTACCATGTCCAATAACTGTAGCTTTAACTTTTGCTCCTTTTACAGTATCAGTTCCAACAGTAACTTTTTTACCATCAGATAAAAATAATACTTTATCGAAAGTGATTTCTTTTCCTTCTTCAACTTCATCCATTCTATCAACGAATACGATGTCACCTTCTTGTACTTTATACTGTTTTCCTCTAATTTCAACTATTGCGTACATTTAATTTCCTCCTTCTAACTTACTTGTTCTCGCCAATTAAGGTAGCAATACGCTTTTTTGACCTGTTCTGTGCGGAATACCTAAATATTTTAACATTATTTTTCCTATTTGTCAAGAAAATCTTTTAATTTAGCATATGCTTTTTCAAAAATTTCATCTAATGCATCAAGTTCATTTCTTGAAAATTTAGAAAGAACGAAAGATATTATTTCTTGTTTCTCTTTCTTTAACCCACCAGTACCAATTCTAAGTCTAGGAATATCTTTAGATGATAATTTATTTATAATATCCTTCATACCATTATGTGTTCCAGCACTTCCACTCTCTCTATATCTAATGCTTTCAAATGGAATATCAAAATCATCATAAATTACTAAAATATCGTCATTATCCACTTTATACCAATTCTTAAGATTAATTACAGCGTCTCCACTTAAATTCATATATGTTTGTGGCTTAGCTAAAACAATCTTTTTTTCTCCAATACTCCCCTCTAAAATTTTATTATTTTTAAAAGTTTTAAAATTTCCATTTAAATAG
>USJA01000042.1 GCA_900554875.1 uncultured Clostridium sp.
TCTAATAACAAAAAATATAATGAAGTTTTAATTTCAAATTCTGATGAAAGCTATGTTCCTAAAAAAATTAAGGTTAAAAATATATTACTTACGGGTGCCACAGGATTTTTAGGTTCTCATATACTAGATGAATTTATGAAAAATGAAACTGGTAAAATATATTGCATTGTAAGAGAAAAAAATGATAAAGACTGTACACAAAGGTTAAGAGAAATTTTAAATTTTTACTTTGGAGATAAGTATGATGATGAAATCGGTAATCGTATTATTCCAATAACTGCTGATATAACAGATTATGAAAAATTAAAAGATGGAATAAATAACATTATTAATGATATAAATCTTGTAGTAAATTCTGCGGCTTGTGTAAAGCATCATGGTGATACTAACTTTTTTAAAAAGATAAATGTAGATAGTGCCTATGCTATAGCAAAATTATGTTACGAAAAAAAATTAAAACTAATACATATTTCAACTGTAAGTGTATCTGGAAATGCATTTGAGACGTCAAATTACAATTTAAAAAATTCTAAAGGCTTTACTTTTGATGAAACATGTTTCTATAAAAATCAAAATCTTGAAAATGTATATGTATGTACAAAATTTAAGGCAGAACAAATAGTTCTTGATTACATGTTAAAGGGCTTGCAAGCTAATATTGTAAGAATCGGAAATTTAACTAATAGATATAGTGATTTAAAATTTCAGTATAATGCTAAAGATAACGCTTTTGCAAATAGAATAAAAACTTTAATTTCATTAAAAATATTTCCAGAAAATAATAAAGATATGTACTTAGAATTTACACCTGTCGATGTTACAGCAGAAGCCATTATAAAAATTATGCAATATTTTAATGTAAAACATAATATGTTTCATTTATATGATAATAAGCATGTGTATATAAAAAGATTTTTTGAAATATTAAAAAAAGAAAATATAGAAATTAAAATTGTAACACAAGAAGAATTTGCAAAAAAAATAACTCAAGTTGCACATTCAAGTAAAAGAGATATTTTAGCTGGAATAATTAATGACCTTGGAAAAAATAACGAACTAAATTATTTGTCAAATATTAAAATTAAATGTGACTATACAATTTCATATTTAAAGAAGATAGGGTTTGAGTGGCCTGAAATTGAAGATAAATATATAATAAAGTATATAGAAAATGTAAAATAAGGAGGAAAAAAGTGGAAGAAATATTACTTGCCATTGCTATATTAGTAAGTGTTGTACTTGTTATAGTAATGAAGTTAAATTTAAAAAGAAATAAACTTGCAAATGTAATGTCAGTGTTGTTTATATGTTTAATAATATGGTGTTTTGGACTTTTGTTGCAAAAAGCTTCACTTGCTTTTAGTTTAAATGTAAAACCTATATATTTTGATTATATTACATATATTGGAACATGTTTGTTGTTTCCAACTTTGATATTGCTATCTTTTTACTATAACGATAACAATATTAAATTTAATAAAAAATGGTTTCTTTTGTATATAGTTCCTATTATTTGTTTAATTATTTTATGGACAAATGATTTACATAGCCTATTTTATAAAGTTTATTCAACTAAATTTCCAGAGACTATATATGGACCAGTTTTTTACATTAATACTATATATTCATATACTTTAGCTTTTATATTTATGGTAAGAATGATAAATATATCGATAAAAAAATCAGGCTTTTTTACAATGCAAACAGCATTAATGATAATTGGAAGTTTAATACCATTAGTTGTTAATATGCTAGGCACGGCAAGAGTAATAAATATATCAATATATATAACACCAACACTATTTTGTATAACACTTATTTTTTATATGATAGCTATAATAAAATACAAAGCTTTGAACATTACACCTGTTGCACTTGAAACAGTAACAGACACTATGTCAGACGCATTTGTTGTTATTTCAGATGATGGAACAATAGTAGATTCTAACTTAACATTTGGAAAAACATTTTCAAAATTGGAGGAATTTTCCAAAGAAAAGAATTTATTTGAATTAATATCTAAAAAT
The DNA here is from genome assembly GCA_900554875.1 of uncultured Clostridium sp. GTDB lineage: Bacteria > Bacillota > Clostridia > TANB77 > CAG-465 > CAG-465. The sequence continues at coordinate 2,028 of USJA01000042.1, forward strand.
CAATTGTTTGATATAAAAAAATTAAAAGAAATAATTAATCAAACTAAAAAAAGTGACACAATGAAAAATGTTGAATATAACTTTAAATATAAAGATGAAGAAAAGTTTTTTGAAGTAGATATTCACTCTATAAAAGCTAAAAAAAATAAGAATCAATATATTGGAACTCTACTTTTATTTGAAGATATAACACAGCATAAATTAGATATAAAAGAAATAGAAGAAAAACAGGAAATAATCGTAAAGCAGGGGCAACTTGTATCAATTGGTGAACTTGCAGGAGGAGTAGCACATGATATAAATACACCAATTTCAGCAATAAAAACAGGAATAACTATGTTAAACCAAAGTGAAGATAGAAGTGAAAACGAAAAAGAAATTTTGGAAAGAATGGATAATTGTGCTACTAAAATAATTAACATTGTAAATAGTATGAGAAACCAAATAAGAAATCTAGGAGGAAACACTAAAGTTAAGTTTAAGATAAGTGAAATTATTAATGATATCAAAGTTATAACGTATCATGAAGTATGCAAAAATAAATCGCAACTAAATATTGTAATAGAAGATGATTTATCTATTGAAGGTGATCCTACAAAGTTAGGTCAAGTTTTAACTAATTTAGTTGTAAATGCAGCACAAGCATACGGAAATATAGGGGGGAAAATAGAGGTATCTTTATCAAAAGGTCCAAATAACATAGCTTTAATAAAAGTTAGAGATTTTGCTGGAGGTTTGGATCCGACTATAAAACCGTATATTTTTAAAAATATACTTACAACAAAGGGAACTTTTGGAACAGGATTGGGACTATACTTAGCTTATTCAGTTGTAAAAGGTGAATTTAATGGTGAGATTAATTTCGATAGTGATGATATGGGAACCACTTTTTATATAAGTATACCAATAAAGTAGAATTAGTTAAATATAAATATTTGTATCATTGACACAATAAAAACATTGTGCTAAAATATAGTTATATAAGGAGTATGTTATGGAAAGTCAAAAGATACCAACAAGGAAAAAAAAAGAAATTGTTGAAATATCAAAAAAGCTTATAAATGAAAAGGGCGTAAATAATGTTTCTATAAGGGATATAGTAAAAAGCGTTGGAATGGCACAAGGATTGTTTTATTATTATTTTAAGAGTAAAGAAGAGATACTAGAAATAATTATTGATGAATATGTTGAGGCTTTTTGTACAGAACTTGAAGAAAACGTTGATAGTATCCAAATGGAATATGATAATTGGAAAGAAAAAATAGAAACAACTATAAAAATGCTTGTTAAATTATATAATGATAACACAAGTCCACTTGAAAAATTCAATAATAAAAAAAATAAAGACCTATACATGAATATGGTTTATGCAACCATTGATAGGCTGGCAAATTTAATTGAAAAGGTTATAACAGAAGCAATTAATAGTGGATTTATAAAATTGAAGCATCCAAAAGAAACGGCTTATGTTTTAATATATGGTATAATCGATTTGATAAATCATAAAAAGATAGTTGATGAAAAGATATTTGTGGATATTGTTTTTCAAACTTTAGGAATAGAAAATGATTAGGAGTATAACTCCTAATCATTTTTTGGACATAAATTATTTATTGGGCAATTAATGCAATCAGGCTTCTTAGCAATACAATATTTTCTTCCATGGTTTACAAGTATATGATTAATTTTATTCCAGTAATATTTTGGTAATTTTTTCATGAGTTCCCTTTCAATTTTTTCCTGTGACTCTCCATTTGAGATTCCCATTTTTCTAGTGATTCGTGTTACATGGGTATCAACAGCAATTCCAACAGTTGTATTAAAACATTCCTGAAGTACAATATTTGCAGATTTTCTACCAATTCCAGGAAGAGAAACAAGTTCATCCATAGTATCAGGAACCTTCCCCTCAAATTCGTTAACAATCTTTTCGCAGCATCCTTTAATGCTTTTTGCCTTATTTTTATAAAAACCACAAGGATAAATAATTTTTTGTATATCGTTTATATCTGCATTAGTAAGACTTAAAGCGTCAGGATATTTGCTAAGTAAAATAGGACAGATGATGTTTACACGTGCATCTGTACACTGTGCTGCCAGTATTAAAGAAATAACAAGAGAAAAGGGAGAGGTATAATTAAGTCCGCATTTTGCATCCTTATACTCACTTTCCAAAACTTTTATCATTTTCATCATATCATTTTTTTTTGTCTTTTTATATTTTTTCATTTTAATCATCACCATATTATTTTTTAATCATAATATATATTAAATATTTTACAATATTTTATAATGTTTGTCAAAAGAGGGGTGAAAAAATTGTTCTGGGGTGCATTTAGGAAAACAATAGGTTTGTTTTGCTTAGCTTTCGGCGTAGGCGTAGCAATATGTATTTTACTTCCAGTTTGGTGTTGGGTAACAGTAGTTGCAATAGCATTAGTAGCCCTAGGCATATCATGGCTCTTTTGTTAAAGGAGGTATATGTAAATGAAAATCGTAGTATATAAACCAGGAAAATTCATGAAACTAATACTAAAAACCTTATTTAAAATCTAGATTTAGTTTTGTAAAAAGTATAAGAGTAATTTTAGCTGTATTTTGTGTAAAAACACAATATTACAGCTATCTTTTTTTATATTTGAATAAAATCAAATCTTTTGATTAGAATAAATATGAATTTTATCTATAATTTTTAGAATTTTATTAGTGTTATTCAATTTCAAAAGAGTTAAAACGGTATTTCGAATGAAAATATTGATTTTAGAAGAATATAGTGTATAATATTAATATAAGATGTGTAAAGTGAGGGATTGATGTGAATAATAAAAAATATGCTTTGGCGTTGTCAGGAGGTGGCACTAGAGGTGCATATGAAATTGGTGCATATAAAGCTTTAAAGGAGATGGGAATAAACATTGTGGCAATCGCTGGGACATCTATTGGAGCTTTAAATGGTGCTATGTTTGTATCCGATAACTTAGAGAAAGCAGAAGAAATGTATAATAAAATAAAAATAACTAATGTTATAGACATTGATAAGGATGCCGGAATTAATCCTGATAAAGACATATTTAATTTTCAAAATATATTTAAACTTGCCAAGGATTATACAAAGAAAAAAGGGTTAGATAATTTGCCTTTAAAGAAGATGATAAAAAAAGAAATAGATGTTGATATGATATATAATAGTGATATCGAATTTGGTTTGGTCTCTTATTCTATTAAATCAAAAAAAGCATTGGAAATCTTTAAAGAGGATATTCCTAAAAAGGATTTTATTGATTATTTGCTTGCATCGTCATGTTTTCCAATATATAAAGCTCAAAAAATAAAAGATGAGGAATATGTTGATGGGTTCTTTTATGATAATATGCCAATTAATATGTTAATTAAGAAAGGATACAAAAATATTATTGCAATTGATATTGGTAGTGTTAATGCAAATAAAAAATTGATTGATAAAAAAGCTTACGTTAAGGTTATCAAAGCAAGTGAAAACTTGGGTGGAACTTTCGAATTTAATAAAGAGAAGATAAAATTTAATATAAATCTTGGATATCTTGATACAATGAAGGCTTTTAATAAATTAAAGGGGCATATGTATTTCTTTAGCTCTTATGAATTTAATAGAATACTTCACAAATTTACATTGGAGCAACTATATGGTCTTGAATATGCAGCGGAAATTTATGGCATAGATAAGTATAGAGTCTATACATGTAAGGAATTTCTTAGCCTTTTACTAAAATCACATAAAAAGGCTACAGAAAATTATAACAGGGTAAGGAAGTCTTTAGATTTTAAAAAATTAGTTAAGGGAGGAAAGGAGATAAAAAAAATTATTGATAAAGGTTTAGGTCTATGTCTTGTGGAGGATATGATAAATAATAAACCATCATTTAGAAATATAAAAATAATAAATAAATTATTTTCAACTTATTTTCTTGCTGCAGATGCTATGATAGAACTTGAAAATTTATAAAAAAGAAGAGACTAGCTGTCTCTTCTTAATTATTATATAGCTCTTTCAACTTTTCCACTTTTTAAGCATCTAGTACAAACTTTCATTTTCTTTGGTGTTCCATTAACATTAGCTTTAACTGTTTGTACATTAGCTTTAACTGTTTTATTAGTTCTTCTGTGAGAGTGACTTACACTCATAGAGAAAGTTGTATCTTTATCACATATTTCACATCTTGCCATTTTAAATGCCCCCTTTTTGTTCAAGTTTAATGAATTACCTAATTATTTTAACATAAATTATTTAAATAATCAAGTAGTTATATAGAAAAAATAGAGCAATTTATATAAATTACTCTATTTATAACATTATATTCTAACAATTGTTCCTGTTGATTGGTTAGATAAGAATTTTTTAGAACTATTATCTTCTTTAGAAATACCACCACTTAGAACAACAGTATCATTAGCCTTTACAAGACCTCTTGATTTTAATTCTTCAATTCCTTTTTCAAGTAATGTGTCATAATCTTCAGTGTTTTCAATTAGTATTGCAGTTACATTATTTTCAACAGCCATTTGTTTATATGTTTTTGTGTCAGATGTTATTGCATATATTGGACAGCCAGGTCTAAAACTTGAAAGTAAAGAAGGAGTAACCCCATCTTTAGATACAGCAACAATAGCAGCTGCATTTGCAAACATAGCAGAACAACATACAGCAAAATTAGCTTGTTTTTTAAATTCTAATTCATCATCAATAGAGTTTAATTTTTCAATATTTTTGAAATAGTCAATATTTCTTTTCTTGAATCTATTCCAATAACAAATATCTTTTTCAGTTGTCTCATCGATTTTAGCCATAGTTTTTACAGCTTCTCTTGGATAATCACCTTGGGCAGATTCACCAGATAGCATTGTAGCACTTGTTCCATCATAAACAGCGTTAGCAACATCTGAAACTTCGGCACGTGTTGCTCTTGGATTATGTTGCATTGATTCAAGCATTTGAGTTGCAGTTATAACAAATTTACCAGCAGCAGTAGTTTCTTTTATCATCATTTTTTGAGCAGCAGGTACTACTTCTTCTGGAATTTCAACACCTAAATCACCACGAGCTACCATTATTCCATCTGATACTTCAAGGATTTCTTTAAAGTTGTCAAGTCCTTCTTGGTTTTCAATTTTAGATATAATCTTTACTCTATCTCCACCAATTGATTTTAAATAATTTCTCATATCAATTACGTCTTGAGCTTTACGTATGAAAGAAGCAGCGATGAACTCACAATCATTTTCAACACCAAATTTTAAATCTGATTTGTCTTTTTCTGTCATTGCTTCAAGTTTTAATTTTGCACCTGGAACATTTACACCACGTCTACCTTTTATAGTTGCACTGTTTAATACTTTACAGTTTATTTCAGTTCCATCAATACTTTCAATTAATAGATCCATAAGACCATCATCAATTAAAATATGTCCGCCAACTTCAACATCATTTGGAAGACCTTTATATGTAATTCCAAGTGTAGAGTTATCACCTTTTATATCTCTAGTTGTTAAAGTTACTTTATCACCTTCGTTAAATGTATGTTTTGCATCATCAGCAAAATCAGTAGTTCTTATTTCAGGACCTTTTGTATCAAGCATAAAAGCAACATTTGTATTTAATTTTTTGTTTAATTCTCTTAAGGTATTTATTTTTCCTTGATGTTCTTCATAGTCACCATGAGAGAAATTAAGTCTCATTACATTCATTCCAGATTTAATTAATTCTTCAAGTATATCTGGTTTTTCACTAGCTGGTCCGATAGTACATACGATTTTTGTTCTTTTCATAAAATATTCACTCCTTAAATTTTTTAAATAAGATCGGAAGAGCACACGTCTGAACTCC
>USJA01000043.1 GCA_900554875.1 uncultured Clostridium sp.
AAAAATTTCTTGTAATTATTATCCAAAGAATTGTAATAATATTCTACATTCTCTACTTCATTATTATATTCTGATTGATAAGAACCTAAATATTTTGATAAAATTTCTTCTAAATTCCAATAAACATCCCTATCTGTTGTTTCTTCAGAATTAAAAATAAAATAGTTACTGTCTGCTATTTTATAGTCAATTATTCCCTTATTACTTGTTAAACTTCTAAATCCATAAAAACAAGCTGCTAATAAAATTAAAAGCATTACAATTAGCAAAAGTTTTTGGGTTGGACTTGTATTTTCTTTTATATCTACAAATTTCATAAATCTTTATAATAGCATATATGCTATATCATAAATAAATATAATATAGCATATATATACCCCTCCTCTTTTTACTGAATACCAATATCTTTCTCAATTTTTTGAGTAATATTTCTTACACGCTTTGCTTGCGTCTCTCTTTTAGAATTATTTATTTTTAAATTTGCCTCCATTTGTGCTAATTGCTTATCTAATGAACTATTAGCCTTTGCTCTAGTTTTAATACCAGTAGATACAGTAGAAACAGCTTTTGTTAAATTTTCACCTGCCGCATCTCCGATACCTATTCCATAAGCGGTAGCCTTATGAATTTGATCATAATCACCTATTGCAAGTCCAGTTACTAATCCAGTAGATAAACCAATTCCACCTCCAATAACTGCCCCAACGGTTTCAGTAGCACCAGAAGCAATATTTGTCAACCCTTGTCTCCTCTTTTCTTTTGCCTTTGAAATTTCATCATCATATTTATCCAATATTTTGTAATAGTCATCTTGCAATTTAGACGTATCCTTTAATCTTGATGGTGCAGTTGCATTTGCTGCCATAGATTTTTTTGCTTTATCCATTCCAGCTGCTATGCCTCTATTTCTTTCATAGCCTCTCATATCTCCTTTATTCTTAGCTTCTTTAGCCTTATCAAGATATTCAGAGCTATCCATTAAATCAGCCCCTCCAGCAGGTAATGCCTCACCCACAGCAGCTCCTTCACCTATTGGATTACCATTTCTATCTAATCCTTTTCTGTTTAATCTACTCAACATAGCTGTTTGGGCCTTCTTTTTATCTGTTCCTGACCCAATTACTGAAGCAACACCGCCGGCCATTTTAGGGACATTATTTAAAATTCTACCTGCAGCCTTCAAAGCCATAAAAGAAGCCATTAAACCATGTGGAGGTTTATTATCCATAATCCCACTTTCAAGTCCAAATATCTTTCTTGTAATTTTTTCTATCTTTGTAAGTGAAGTAAGAAGAACAATACATAAAACACCTAATGCAGAAACCGAATCGTTAGAAGAAATTGTTCCACCTGTTGGTGCAATAAATGTAAGTATTATACTAAGAACAATAGCAAGTATAAAAGCCTGTATGGTTTGAGTAAATACTAAAGCACATAATTCTTTTATCCACGTTGTAAAAACACCTTTAGACATATTTTTTCCTCCTTTTTTATGCTGCCGACTTCATAAAGAAATCATATATAACTACAATAGGTCCAAACATCGAAAGCATTATAACATAAAACATTCTTTTTACATACATTATTAAATATACAAGTGATTGAAAAACAAATATTGCATATAATAGTGCACCTGTAACAGATACCTTTGATGCTCTCCAACCGGTTATAACTTCAGTATCATTTCCATTATCATCAGTTGATGTTTCAGAATTATATATGTATGCTGACTTTTTAAAGAAATTTCCTAGGTTTGCAATTATATCCTGAACATTACCATTTGAAACGGAACTGCTTCCAGAGGCTACACTAACAATAATTCTATCACAATCATACCTGAATTTTACAGCACCAGCATATGTTCTAACTTTAGTATCTTGCTCTCCTATAAATTCATCAACGCCAGCTATTCCTTCAGAATTCTTAATGCTAACAAGTGAATTATATATACCGTCAATTAAATTACTTGATAGTGAATTCATAAGTGATTGAAGTTGGGTTGTATTGCCAAAGACCCATTCAAAGTTTCTAGTAACCAAAGATGGTGATGCCGGATCATTAATTTTTAATTCAGGGTGCCCCTCATATGTATCAAAAATAGTGGCAGCATTTGCACTTGACAAAAATAATGCACAAGCTAAATCTTTTAAGTAAACATCATCATTACGATATGCCTCTTCTTTTGTAAAGATCTTATGTCCATTTACCTCATAATATCCCCTTTCTTTTTGCCTATTTGCTTCAGAAGGATTGCTACTTATAAGTTCATCTATTGCTTTTACGTCTCTCACATCAAATGTCAATCTTTTTACTCCAATTTTTAATGCAGAAGCCTGTTCAAGATTTAACTGAGAACAAAATCTCTCCCAACCACTTTTACCACCATCTACATAATAAGTCATTCTATTATCAACATATGTACTATTCTGAAGTAATGACGAAGTATACTTAGCATTATCCTTTAAATAATCTGTTAAGGTATTTCCCACAGGCAGGTTTAATTCTGTCCCCGCATATCCAGATAACTGACCCATTGAATCTATATAATTATCTACTCTATCCTCATCACTAAGAACAGCATCTAAAGCTTCCTCAAAATTTGTTGTTGTAAGATTGCTATCTTGGATGGCCTTTATAAATATTCCACTTGCAACTGACACTAGTTGTTCATTAACCCAGAAGACAAATGCAAGTATGTAATGCATTAAAAATAGCATTACAAGACATGTTGCCCAGTTAACAATTGCTTGTTTGTATTTGGCTTTTTCAGCCGCAATACTTGATATTGCAAGACGGATTGCCATTATACCCACAGCTACGCCAAGAAATAATACGGAAAGTGAAAAAATTGTTGAATATACATTCTTTACAACTTTTCCTAAAATAGATGTTTCTCCCCTATTTACAAATAATGAATTATCTGCGGGGTTTAAGAAATTTATGTCCAAAAATCCAATTCCATTAAAAATTATTCTATCTGCCCATGGAAATATATTGTCACCTGTAAGTGCTGAAAATATAGAACCTATTAGATATTCAATAAGAGAACCTACTGCATTTATCATATTAGCTAATGCATCTAACAAAACAGATGATTTTATTTTAGAATCAAGTGCATTTTCAGATACAGGCGTATAGTTTGTATAATAGTCATTTGTCGCTCCAAAAACACTCGTAAAACTAGTAAAAAGCATCACCATTAAACTAACACATATTATGATTTTGTATGTTTTTTTCTTCATTTAATCACCTTTTCTAAATAGATCTTTTATCTAATCTATTCTCTTCTTTTTTAAGTTTTCTACAACTTTATTTAAGTTAGTTTCAACAAATTCAAATTCTCTTTGGGTTGGTTTAATTGCCATTATAGCCGAGTCATATCCTATTTTTATTAAACCTTCACCTCTTTGACATGTAAGTAAGAAATTTTCTTCACCTTCACTAAGTTTAAATACTTCTTTTAAATATGAAATTTCTGACTTATCTTGTGCTAAAAATAATTTTGTATCTGCTGATGTTAAAACAACTTGTACGCTTTTGTTTTCATAGAAATCTTGGAATTTCTGAGATACAACTGTAAGAGAAACATTTCTTTTTCTGGCACGTCTTGACATTGTATTTAAGAAATCAACGGCTTCAGGATATGGTAAAAGCATCCATGCCTCATCAATTAAAACTCTCTTACTTTTTGCTCTATTTTTATCTTCACTATTTTTCTTAACATATTTCTCCCAAATCCAAGAAAGAAGAATCTGTTGTGCAAGTGGCCTTGCAAATCTTTCTTCAAGTTCAGATATGTTTATATTAATGAATGGACAATCATCAAGTAGTTCAAATGTTGATTGACCGTCAAAATATGCCATTTGACCATCAAATTTCTTACAGAACTGTTTCATAACTTTAATTAAATAATCAAAGTGATATTGATATGTATCATTGTCATTTTCTGCAGCTTTTTTTTCAAGTCTTTCATACCATGTACTAATTGTTGGCATATCCTTTTTCTTTTTGGTAGTATCTCCATCTTCCATATCTATTACAGAACCTGTATATAAAGATCTTGGATCACTTGTAATACCCTTATCTGCATATTCTTCTGCAACAATTTCAGCAATTATTTGCTTTGTAAGTTCGTTTACTTCTTCAGATTTTGTAGCACCACGTGCCATTGTAAGTAGGGCTTGAGTTACGTCTTCAACCTTATTTTCAACATTTAAAGCGTATCTTTCTCTACCTGTTATTTCATCTTTTACAATTTCTGTTTCTATATCGAATATGTTTATAATTGTACTACTCTTTGGCCCTATGTTTACATTAATTCCACGTAGAGCTTCAGCAACAACTATATACTCTCCTTCGGCATCTAGTACAAGATTTTCAACTCCCATAAGTATAGCTGATCTTGCCATTATTGTTTTAATTGTAACAGATTTACCTGCACCAGATTTACCAAATATTATCATGTTATAATTTGCAAGTGAACTACTGAAATTATCAAATATAATTGGAAGACCTGTTTGTTTATTTATTCCTATTGGTACTCCCATATTATGTCCTGCTTCTGCATTTACAAAAGGAAACACAGTTGACATAGAACCTCTATCAAATGTATGTTTTCTTGATATTTTATTATTATTAAGTGGTAAATTAGACTGAAATGCTTCTTCTTGCAATGCCCAAGCAGCTTTTAGTCCAAGTAAATTTTTTGAAGCTTCCATAGCAAGTAACTCAGATAATTTATCAAGTTCACCTTTGTTATATGCAAAAAGAGTACACAAAATTGTTGCATCAAATAATTTGTTATAACCTGCTGCAATTTGATCTCTTAATGCTTCAGCTTCAGCCTGTTTTGTTGATAAAACAGATTCTCTGTTTATATCTCCTCTATCATGTGCAACATATCTTTCTGATTGTAATTCAACTATTTGTTTATTTAATTGATTTTGTGATGTAGTCTCAGATATAGGAGTGATATATACAGATGCATTAATGTCTCCAAATTCATAAATTCCTGATAAAAAATATGGAAAAACAGCTTGTCTTGGTATTGTTGTTAAATAAAAACTTCTTGCAAATCTTGAAATTTTAGAGAATATCTCTAAATAATCATAATGAGAAGCATCAATACCAGATGGTGCAAGTAAATCTTTTAAAGTAGATTTATTCATTTCCAAACTGTCAGGCAAATTTTCATTTGCTTTTATTAACTCATCTTGTGGTTTAATTTCCTCAGATTTACCCTTTTTTAACTTTTTTTTCTTTTCTTTTTTTTCTTTATTTTTTCCCATATACCAAAATCCTCCTATACTTAAATGACTGAATCATTACTTGAGTCATTATCACTAGAATAACCTAATCTATCATCAAAAGAGTCAGATAAATTTATATCTAAATCATCATTAGATTTATTTGCTATATCATGATTGTATTCAAAATTACTATCGTCTAATTCAACCTTTTTAACAATTGGCTTTTCTGGAACATTTTCACTTGTAGGATTTACATTATTATCCTTAGTTTCATCCATACTTAAATTACTACTAGTTTCATCTATACTAGTTTGTGATGAAATATCATCCTGCATATTAGCATTATTATCTGGCATTCTATTATCAACATCATTGATATTTTGTTCTTTTTTTGGTGTATTTTGCTCAACATCTTTACCAATATCAATTCCGAGTGTTTGTGTAAGTTCTTGATATTCTTCACCAGCTTTATCTAACAAATCTTTTTTAGTTTTTCTAAACTCATCAATTAACTTTTCGTTTGCCTTTTCCTTAATATTAATTGGAACATTTTCACGTCTTACAAGTTCACTTGCCTTTTTACTTATTTGTTCTTCTACGCTAAGTTCCTCTATTCTAGGGGAAATATATTCTCCCTCCTTTATAGTTTCTTTAAGTGTTTCTAAAGCTTTTATTTTTGCTTCATTATCAATTTCCTCTTGAAGTTTCTTTTGTTTCTTTAAGAAAATATCTTCACTTGTTGAATATAGTCTATAGAATCCTGAGTCTAAAGCTTCCTTAACACTCATTAATCCTTTATCGTCTCTATTATATGCCGTATATAATACATCAGCTATTTCATTTGAATTTAAAATTCTTCCAGCGACAGAGCAAGAAGCAAGTCCATTTATAATTGATTGAGCACGTGTAACAAGTTCATTGTAACAAATGTTCCTAACTTCTTCCTTAGAAAATCTATCTATAGCATTTATTTCAGACGAGTTATATGAAACCAAAACAAAGAAAGTTCTTTGTAATAAACTTTTGTTTAAACTTATTCTTTCAACATAATTAACAATATCGCTTGCATATTCATAAACGTTAAGTGTCTTATTTCTTTCTCTTTCAATATTTGCTATTTGTTGTTTTGTTGAATCAAAAGCTTCATTTATTCTATTATATTCTTGATTTACATTTTCAAATTCTTCTCTAATTTTATCAACATGATCCTTGTATACTCTTATTGTTCCTTTTAAATCAAGATTTTGTGCTTGTACATACAATTGTATTGGTGATGTAAGTGTATTTAAGAAAGTTATAAATCCTTCCTCAACAGCTAGCTGCTCAACATCGGACATTAAATCATAGTTTATACCTTTACACTGAATCATCATTGTATATCTTGTTCCTTTGTTTTGTATGATCATATTATCTGTAATTTCATCAAACTCCATAAAATCAAATACATCTTCTTTTCTCATTTCATGAGTTTTTTCTTTTTTATTATCTTTTGAAGATGGATTTTTGGAATCTTTATTTGCTACCTCATTTTTTTGCTTTTTAGTTACAACTAGAAAAAGTACACCAAACGCACCCAATATTACCAACATCACTATAGGTACTGCCAAAGTTCCTCCCATATTATTTTCCTCCTCTTTTTAAATTGTATAGATATATTTTTTTTCTCTTCTTAAATGTAATTGCCCTGAATATAATATCACTTAAGTACTCTCCACCAGCTTTTCTAAATGGTCCCATAAATTTTGAGTCAGGTATCTTTAGTGCTCCTATTATGTACCCAACTCCTCCAAAAGCACCAGTGATTATTAGACCAGCCGCTAAAGGAAATCCATCGAAGGCACTGCTCATTAAGTACCATATCAATGCTCCCACTAAACCTATCGAAACTGTGAAAGCAAACGATTTTATTGTAAATATATATAAAATTCTTGATTCACCCTTTGCACTACGGGGTACAAAATATGATTTTCCCATCTTTTCCTCCTTTGTTTAAATTTACAGAACATCTTTAAGTATATTTGCTATCATGGTTAAAACTGATACAGAACAAAATGTAAGTATAACTCCAATTATAAAATAGCCTGATCTTCCTTTAAGGTCAGCTTTACCAGTTGCACCAGAAAATATATATCTAACTCCAACATAAACAACTCCTGCTATTGCAGCTACCTTTACAATTGTTACAACTATTGCAAGAATTCTTCCAAACATATCTTTATATGATCTATCCGAAGTTTTTGCTACAATAAGTTCGCCTGTTGTTACATCTATTATAATGGTACTTAAATATTGCCAACCAAAGAAGAACACACAAGCAACCAAAAGTGTTATCATACTTTCTTTTACATCTGCTTTTCCTTCTACACTACCAAACATATATTTTATACCTAAAAACATTGTTGCAATGATAATAATAGTTGTTCCTACATAATTTACTATATCCATAAATTGTTCTACAACATAAAAAGAAATCTCGGATACTCCAACAGCGTGGCCGTTTTGATCTACACGTGTATCTTTAAACCAATTCCCCGCACTTTCCCACATACCATTTGCACTTGTAGCAAAAATATTATTTATAAAAATAACATTAAAAAGTAGTACTAATGCAAATGCAACAGG
>USJA01000044.1 GCA_900554875.1 uncultured Clostridium sp.
GCATCTTTGTCTGTGTCATCTGCTTTGGAATCTGCATCGTTATTTTTAATATATTGATAGTACAGATTTTTTTAAGCGTTTAGAAATATCATTAAAAATATATATTCCTCCAAATTTCTATATTCCAAAAATATTTGCCTTAAGTATCATTTTTGTAATTTTACTTTTTTCCTCAAATTTTATTTTCCAGGTACTTCCAAGTATAGAACGTCCTTTAATATATTCTTCTGCTGGTTTACCTAAAACTCTACATAATTTCTTTTGAAGTTTTATATCATTAGTATATACCACAATTAATTCTTCTTTATATAATACATTTATTGTTGTTTCTGTTTCACCTTTATTTGCTTCTTTATATATTTTCTTTTCCATTATTTTTCCCTCAAAACTAAATTTTACACGTATATTATACAATGAAAACGCGTGTTTGTAAACCTTTTATACCCTAAAATATGCTAAAAAGCGGTGATTTAAGTTTCACCGCTTTTTAGCTTTAATCTTTTACATAATAGTGTTTTATAGGTTTTAAGTTATCATCTAATTCATAGCAAATAGGATTTCCTGTTTGTAATTCAAGTTTTATAATATCCTCATCACTAATATTATCTAAATATTTTATAAGTCCTCTAAGACTATTTCCATGTGCTGCAATAATTATTTTTCTTCCATTTTCTAATTCTGGTTTTATATCTGAGTTCCAATATTCTACAACTCTTTTTATTGTATCTAGTAAATTCTCTGTTTTAGGTAGTTCTTTCTCTGAAAATCCATTATATTTTGGATCATTACCAGGATATCTTTTGTCTGATTTATCTAGTTCTGGAGGTCTTACGTCTGTACTTCTTCTCCATAAAAGTACTTGTTTTTCACCATATTTTTCTTTAGTTTCCTCTTTATTTAATCCTTGTAAAGCTCCGTAATGTCTTTCATTTAATTTCCAACTTCTTTTTATTTCAATATTTTCTTCATTCATTTCTTTTAATATATATCCTAAAGTATCCTCTGCTCTTTTTAAAGCAGATGTAAATGCTAAATCAAATGAAAATCCCTTTTCCTTTAATACTTTACCAGCTTCTTTAGCCTCAGCTATTCCCTTAGGTGATAATTCCACATCTGTCCATCCAGTAAATTTATTTTCAAGATTCCACATACTTTGACCGTGTCTTACTAACACTAATTTTATCATATCAAATTCCCCCTTTTATCCTAATGCTACATCAAGAATCATCATTAACACAAAACCTACAGCTACTCCAATTGTAGCTATGTTAGAATGATTACCTGCCTGTGATTCAGGTATTAATTCCTCAACTACAACATATATCATAGCTCCTGCTGCAAAAGCTAATAAATATGGTAGTACTGGAACAATTATGCTGGTAAGTAAAATTGTAATAATAGCTCCTATGGGTTCTACTATACCAGATAGAGTTCCATACAAAAATGCTTTAGATTTTGACATACCTTCACTCTTAAGTGGCATAGAAATAATTGCCCCCTCAGGAAAATTCTGAATTGCAATTCCTATAGCAAGGGCAAAAGCTCCTGCCATAGTAATTCCTGCATTTGACATCATAGCACCTGCAAAGGTTACACCTACTGCCATTCCTTCTGGTATATTATGAAGGGTTACTGCAAAAATAAGCATAGTAGTCTTTTTAAGTTTTGTCTTTATTCCTTCAGGTTTATCACTTTCTAAATGTAGATGTGGTACTAAGCTGTCTAGAGCCAACAAGAAAAGAATTCCAAGTAAAAATCCAATTGAAGCAGGAAGCCATGAAATGCCTCCCTGTTCTTTTGTCATATTAATTGCAGGAATTAAAAGTGACCATACGGACGCTGCTATCATAACACCAGATGCAAAACCTAAAAGTACTTTTTCTAATTTTTTATTCATTTTATTTTTCATTAAAAATACGGTCATACTTCCAAGTGTTGTTCCAAGAAACGGAATTAATAACCCCCAAAACAAATTCATACTTATCCCTCGTATAATGAACATATAACATTATACGAACTCCTTTCTTTAAAATTTTTACTTTTCTGTTATAATGTTTTTATAGACTCTGTGGACTAGTTCTTATCCCTATCGCTTGACGATTTCCTTTGGAGGCTCTAGCCACAGATGTTTGTTAATTTGTTAATTAGTTAGATAACGCATGACGTTTTATTTAGAACGAGGCTACATTCAGCAAACATTTTGTGGATCACATTGTCTAAATTTTATTTAAAAAGGAGCAATCATTATGATTTATGTTGGTATTGATGTTGCAAAGGATAAACACGATTGCTTTGCAATGAACTCTGATGGAGAAATTTTGATTGAAAAAATGACTATTCAAAACAATTTTGATGGTTTCAATTATTTATTCAATTCTATTTCTCAATTTAATGAAAGTTTTGAAAATATTAAAGTAGGACTTGAAGCTACTGGTCACTACAGCAATAACATCCTTAACTTTCTGACATCAAAAGGATTTAATGTTTATGTCATTAATCCACTACAAACTAATCTTTACAGAAAAGGTCAAAGCCTTAGAAAAACCAAAACAGATAAGTTAGATGCTCGTTTCATTGCTACAATGCTTATCACAGGAAACTTAAAGCCCTACTCTAATTTATCTTATCACATTTCTGAATTAAAGTCACTAGTTAGACATAGATTTCGTTTAGTGCAAGAACGATCTAAATTTAAAACTTCTCTTTCTAGACTTGTTACTCTTGCATTTCCAGAACTTGAAAAGATAGTTTGGTCTATCTCACAAAATTCTGTACTTTATCTTCTTAATGAACTACCTTCTGTAAAAGATATTTCTAAATGTAATTTAAAACATCTTACATGTATTTTAGAGAAATACTCTAACGGTAAATACAGTAGAGATAAAGCTATTGAAATCCGTGAACTTGCTAGAAAATCTATTGGTACTAACAGTCGTTCTTTATCTTTTGAATTAAAGCAAGTTATTCAAACTGTTTTATTCTTACAGTCTCAAATTGATGATATTGATAAAGAATTAAAAAACTTAGTTGTTAAACTTAATAGCCCAATAATGTCCATTCCAGGTATTTCTTATGTTTCTGCCGCTTTTATCTTAGCTGAAATTGGTGATATAAACAATTTTGATTCACCAGCTAAATTACAAGCATTTGCAGGACTTGATCCATCTACATATCAATCTGGAAAATATACTGCTACTCATTCAGTAATGGTAAAACGTGGTTCTAAGTATCTCCGTTGGGCTTTACTTAATGCTACAAGGCTTGTTTGTATGCGTGATAAAACATTCAATGATTACAAAAATTCAAAGCTCGCTGAAGGTAAACATTATTTTGTAGCACTTAGTCATACTTCTAAAAAATTAATTAGAGTTATTTATTATTTATTAAAAACAAATAAATCTTATCAACTTCCAAAAGTAGCTTAGTTGATAGTGTTTCATACCTTTTAAAAAGCATTTTTCGAAATGCTTATTTGTCATGCATTTTTTCAATGTACTAATTTTTTAGACTTTTTTGAGAAAAACTATTGACATTCATATAGTTAGTCTCTTTTAACAATTCTTTAATTATTCATTTGCTTTTAAACTTGTTACCATATCAATACTTTTTACTTTATTTGCTAAAATTTTATTTACAAAATATGAAACAATAAATGTTCCAAGAGTGGCATATATGTATGATAGTATTTTTATTTTTGCACTAAAATCATAATTATCTCCAAGAGCAGCCTTAAAGATATAATCTACCATCATATATCCTAAAGGAAGACCAATTATTATTGCAATAATTGTTATCCATATATTTTGCATTACAAATATTTTCTTTATCTTTTTATCATCAAACCCTAATACTTTAAGAGTTGCAAATTGATATCCTTTTTCACTATATGAAAGTACTCCAAGATTATATATTATTACAAATCCAAGAATTACAGATACAACAATTAAAATAACCACCATCATTCTTATTGTTTGAAGCATACTTTGCATTCCTTCTTTTAGATTTGATATACTCTGAATTACTTTTACACCATCTAATGCCTCAACATTACTTAAGTCAATATTGGTATATATTGAATCGGCTTTATACTCTATTTCAAGCGAGTCAGCAAAAGCTTTAGTCATATTTATACTTTGACTTTGAGGGTCCCTATTTAAAGCAATTACTTTTGTAGTATACCATTTATCATTTCCAAATATATGCCATGTAATACTATCTCCTACATTTATTCCTAATGTTTTAGATAACTTTTCAGTAATAAAAACTCCATCATCACCTATATCGATATACTCTCTATTATGTCCTGTGTATTTTAAATAATCTTTTGCATCATTAATTGTAACTGTGTTTGTATCCTTATTACCGTCTTTTTTCTTTATTTCTATTCCTAAAGTTTCACTTGTTGCACTACCATATTTTTCTGTTAAATTATTATATTCTTGATCTGTATAATCGTTATTAAGAGAAAGTTTATAATTAAAATTATATAATTTTTCAAATTGCCAATCTAGATATGAATCCATAGTATCAAGCATTCCGAAAGCACACACAATAAGCATAGTACAACCAATAATTCCGACTATTCCCATTATTGTCCTTCCTTTATTTCTTGTAATATCTCTTAAATTCCATCTTACTGAAAGTGATGAATTTTTAAATATTCCTTTTGTGGTAATATTAAATCTTTTCTGTTTTACTTTTGGAATTTCTAACCTCAACGCTTCACTTGCAGGTTCTTTTAATACTTTTCTACAAGATAAATATGTTACAAAACTTATTATAGCAACAACTACTACAGCTAATATATATACAATTGGTATTAATGTAGTGCTATATACTGGTACTTCAAAAACTGACATTTCTACTTTTAAAAAGAATTTTCCAAGTATAAAATTTCCTGCTAGCACTCCAGTAATACTTGCTAAAATACTTGTATAAACACCATAACTTACATAATGAAGTACAATTTTTGTATTTTTGAAACCTAACGCTTTAAGAGTTCCAATTTGTGTCCTTTGTTTTTTTACAAATCTATGCATTGTTGTTACTACAGATAGTACAGCAATTAGTAAAAATAGTATTGTAAATACAAAAGAATATGTACGACCTTCTTCAATTTCTGAATTATATGTCTCATAAGATGCACTTGAATTTCTATCAGTTACCGCAATTGCCGCATCTATATTATTTTCTAGGTCAGCTTTTGTATCATCAATTTTATCTAAATTGTCAACATCAACTATTATACTATTGAATACATAATAATCTTCTACTTTAAAATCAGGAATAAATTGATTTATCATATCATCAGATATATCACTTACACTAAGTCCTGTACTTTTACTTATATTTTCTTTTACCTCATCATATATATATTCCTTTGGAAATTCATTTATAGATAAGTATACATATCCATAATCATTATGTGTTGCAAATATTTCAGCTTCATTTTTTACGCTATATACATGATCTGGAGTTGTTACAAGCCCCATTACTTTTTCTTTTATGTTATATTTTTGATATGTAAGTGTAATTTCATCTCCAACTTTAATGCCTAGATTTTTTGCAAGATAACTATCTATCCATACACCTTTTTTATCTTTACTAAAATCCTCACCATCTACAACGTACATTTTTGATATATTATTTTCTTCAATAAAATTTGATTCTATAGTTACTTTATTATAATCTTTAAGTGTTGTTGTTAAAGTAAGTACCCTACTTGCATCTTTTACATTATCTGTATTTTTAACCTTATCCAAATCTTGGCTTTTAAAATTTTCTCCTGTAAGCCACAAATCTTGTAAGTTATTTTCCTCGTAATATACATCCGCACTTTTTTTCATTCCATCCATGTAACTATGAACTCCTGAAAATGCAAATATGCCTAAAAAAGTCATAAGGAAAATGGTTATAAACTGTGACTTGTTTTTCATCATGTCTCTTAGTGCTTTTTTTCTTAACATTACCATTTCACCTCATCAATCTTTTTAGGATTTTGATTTTTTTCCACACTCTCAATCTTACCATTTTTTACTCTGATTATTGTATCTGCAATTTCTGCAAGTAATGCATTATGCGTTACTATAACAACAGTATTAGCTCCATTATTTCTATCACATTGCTTTTTTAAAAGCTTAAGTACACCAACACCCGTTTTAGAATCAAGTGCTCCTGTTGGTTCGTCACATAGTAATAGTTTTGGATCTTTTGCAATTGCCCTCGCAATAGATACCCTTTGTTGTTCACCTCCAGATAATTGATTTGGAAACTTATTTGCATGTTCAAGAAGTCCAACATCTTTTAAAGCCTTTTCACTATCAACTGGATTTTTTACAATCTCTTTTACAACATCTACATTTTCTTCAACTGTAAGAGTTGGTAGTATGTTATAGAATTGAAAGATAAACCCAATACTTTCTGCTCTAAAATCTGTTAATTTTTTTTCATCATAATCTGAAATTCTTTCATCTCCAACTTCAATTATTCCTGAAGTTGGTGTATCCATTCCACCAATTAAATTAAGAAGTGTTGACTTCCCTGCACCAGAAGGTCCTAGTACAACTACAAATTCTCCTTCATTTAACTCAAGATCAATATTGTCTAATGCCTTATACTCTTTTTCACCTGTTTTATATACTTTACTTACATTTTTTATTTTTACAATTTTTTTCATTTTCCATTCCTTTCTTAATATGAAATTCATTTCATATTTTATACTAATATATTATACTATACTAGAAAAAATGTCAAGAGAAAATATGAAATTTGTTTCATATTTATTGACATTTTTTCATATTTAATATATAATACCCGAAAAGGTGATTTTAAATGCAAAATAATGAAATTAGAAAACCAATACAAAAACGTTCAATCGAAAAAAAAGAAAGAATAATAAAAGCTGGCTTTGACCTTATATGTAAAGATGGATACCACAATACAAACACCGCAAAAATTGCAAAAGAAGCTGGAGTATCTACTGGTATTGTATATCAATATTTTAAAGATAAACATGACATACTAATTGAGGGAATTAAGTTATATTCTAATTCAATTTTCTTTCCTATGTTATCTATACCAAATACATCTTTTAAAAAAGGAGAACTAGACCATATACTAAAAAAAATGATAAATGCTTTTGTAAAAAACCATAAATTATCAAAAAAAGCACATGAGGAAATAGTTGCAATGCAACACTCTGATCCTGAAATTGCAAAATTGTTCTATGAATATGAAATTATGATGACTAAAAAATTAACTGATCTATTATTAAAAAATGATATAAATACAGCAAATTTAAAAGAAAAGGTTCATATAATGATACACTTAATAGACGATCTTTGTCATGAAATTGTGTACCACAAACACAATGAAATGGACTATGATAAAATGACAGATATAGTTATTGATTGTATAATAAAAATAATACAGTAGAAAAATTACTACTGTATTATTTTTAATTAATTTTTACTTTACCTTTATTTTTGTGTAAATTATCACAGAAAACTTATTTCCATTTAAAGCACAATGTTCTTCACCCATTTTGCATAAATTAAATTTTTCAAAATAAATTTTAGAGAATTTAGGAACAACATCAAATGATACCCAAGAATCTGAAATTAATGAATACGTTTCAATGTATCCATCATGTCTATGACTGTATATTTTAGAATTAGGCTCCATAATCAAAGCTCCTATTTCGTAGTCATCACTTTTTATATCCCCTTCAAAAGGGGCTTTTAAAATTTTTCCATTAGAAATCTCTGAAGAAAGAAATTCCATTTTTTTAAGTTTAATACCACTAAGATGCAAAGTTGCTTGCATTTGAGATAGCGTAAAGTTTCGTTAGGTTTTTGAAAACAACCTTT
>USJA01000045.1 GCA_900554875.1 uncultured Clostridium sp.
ATTTTATATAGTTTGAATAAGAATAATAAGGCACTCATTTCTAAGTACCTTATTATATGTTTTATTCAACTTCATCAACTAAATCTTTATCTGGTATTATGTACTTTTCAATACTACTATCATTTTCTTCTTTTACTTCTTCAGGAGATTCAACTTTAATATCATTGTAATCTACAACACCTGTTCCTGCTGGAATTAAACGACCAATTATAACATTTTCTTTTAATCCCTGTAGTTTATCTACTTTTCCTTTAAGAGCAGCATCTGTAAGTACCCTTGCAGTTTCTTGGAATGAAGCAGCAGATAAGAATGAATCAGTTTGAAGTGCTACTTTTGTTATTCCAAGTAGAGTTTTCTTACCTTTTGCAAGTTTCTTTCCTTCTTCATTTGCAAGTTTGTTTTCATAATTAAAGTCTGTCATATCAACTGTTGATCCTGTGATTAGATTAGTTTCACCTGAATCTTCAACAAATATTTTTCTTAACATTTGACGTCCAACAATTTCAATGTGTTTATCATTAATATGAACACCTTGTGTCCTATATACCTTTTGAACTTCTTCAATTAAGTAATTTTCAACAGCTATATCACCTTTTATACGAATAATATCATGTGGATCAAGAGAACCTTCAGTAATTCTATCTCCAGCTTTTATTTCCTGCCCATTTGATACAGATATTCTCATTCCAAATGGTATTACATATCTTTCTGTGTGTTTATCATCAGATGTAACAATAACCTCTTTATTTGTAGCATTATTACCTATAGTAACAGTACCATCGATTTCAGTCACCATAGCAACACCCTTTGGTTTTCTTGCTTCAAATAATTCTTCAACACGAGGAAGACCTTGCGTAATATCTGAACCTGCAACACCACCACTATGAATAGTTCTCATTGTAAGCTGTGTACCTGGTTCACCTATTGATTGAGCAGCAATTATACCAACTGCTTCTCCAGGACTAATTGGCTCACCTGTTGCAAGATTTTTACCATAGCATTTACTACATACGCCTCTAACAGATTCACAAGTAAATGCAGAACGTATTTTAACCCTTGTTATTCCATGTTTAACAATATCTTCAACAATGTCAGGAGTTACATATGTATTTCTTTCATATAACATATTTCCTTTTTCATCAAGAAGATCTTCTGCAAGATATCTGCCTTCAATTCTTTCTTCAAGCTTTTCAACAGGCTCTCCACTTTCCATTATTGCTTCAACATCAAAGCCATGATGTGTTCCACAATCATCTTCAGTCACAACAACATCTTGATTAACATCAACAAGTCTTCTTGTTAAGTATCCAGAGTCAGCTGTTCTTAAAGCAGTGTCAGCAAGACCTTTTCTAGCACCGTGTGATGCTATAAAGAATTCAAGAACGTCCAAACCTTCTTTAAAGTTTGATTTAATAGGTAATTCTATTGTTCTACCCATTGTATCTGCCATAAGTCCACGCATACCACCAAGTTGTCTAATCTGAGTTGGGTTACCTCTGGCACCAGTATTAGCCATCATTTGAAGTGGATTCATTATGTTTGGATTATTCATAATTTCACTTTGAATCTCATCTGTGGCATCAGACCAAATTTTAATAATTTCTTTATATCTCTCATCATTTGATATAAGTCCACGTTTATAATTTTTTAACACCTTTTCAGCTTCTTCTTCAGCTTTAGCAAGAATTTGTGGTTTGTTTTCTGGTATTTCTATATCTGATACAGATACTGTTACACCGGCTTTTGTTGAATATTTATATCCATACTTTTTAATATTATCAAGAACAATTGCAGTCTCTGTAATTCCATGTTTAGCGATACATTTATCAACAATTTGTCCAAGTTGTTTTTTCTTAGCTTCAAAATCTATTTCAAGTTTTAGAAGATTTTCTTTTTTAGATCTATCTACAAAACCAATGTCTTGTGGAATAAAGCTATTGAATATTAATCTTCCAACAGTTGCATCTATTATTCCAGTATGAACTGTTCCATCAATTTCTTTTGATACTCTTACTTTTATCGGTGCATGTATTCCAACAACACCCTGATCATAAGCCATAAGTGCTTCGTCCATATTTGAAAATACTTTTCCTTCGCCTTTTTCTCCTTCTAATTTTACTGTAAGATAGAAACTTCCAAGTATCATATCCATTGAAGGTACAGTTACAGGCTTACCATCTTGTAGTTTTAAAAGGTTATTTGAAGCAAGCATAAGCATTTTTGCTTCTGCAACAGCCTCAGGAGAAAGTGGAACGTGAACAGCCATCTGGTCACCATCGAAGTCAGCATTAAATGCTGTACATACAAGCGGATGTAATTTTATAGCTCTACCATCAACAAGTACTGGTTCAAAAGCTTGAATACCAAGTCTATGAAGTGTAGGAGCACGGTTTAACATTACTGGTCTATTTTTTATAACATCTTCAAGTACATCCCATACTTCAACTGCTGTTCTTTCAACCATTCTCTTTGCATTTTTTATATTAAATGCCATTCCTCTTTTTACTAGTTCCTTCATAACGAAAGGTTTGAATAGCTCTAAGGCCATTTCTCTTGGAAGACCACATTGATAAATCTTAAGTTCAGGTCCAACAACAATAACAGAACGTCCTGAGTAGTCAACCCTTTTTCCAAGTAAGTTTTGTCTAAATCTTCCTTGTTTTCCTTTTAACATATCTGTTAATGATTTAAGTGCCCTTCCACCTGCACCAGTAATTGGCTTTCCGCGTCTTCCATTGTCGATTAAAGCATCAACAGCTTCTTGTAGCATTCTTTTTTCATTTCTTACAATTATATCAGGTGCTTCTAATTCTAGCAATCTTTTCAATCTGTTATTTCTGTTTATAACTCTTCTGTATAGATCGTTTAAATCAGATGTAGCAAATCTACCACCATCCAATTGAACCATTGGACGAAGATCTGGAGGTATTACTGGTAATACTTCTAAAATCATCCATTCAGGTTTATTACCTGATTCTAAAAATGCTTCAACTGTCTCTAATCTTTTTATAATCTTAGCTCTTTTAGCTCCAGTAGCTTTTTCAAGTTCTTTCTTTAATTCACCTTGTAGTTTTTTTAGATCAATTTTTGAAAGTAATTCTCTAATTGCTTCTGCTCCCATTCCAACTCTGAAAGAACCATAACCGTATTTTTCTTCAGCTTCTCTATATTCTCTTTCACTTATTATATCGCATACTTTAAATCCTGTATCTTTTGGATCAAGAACTATGTATGAGGCAAAATATATTACTTTTTCTAGAGCTTTGGGAGAAATATCAAGAAGAAGTCCCATTCTTCCTGGTATTCCTTTGAAGAACCATATATGCGATACAGGACATGCAAGTTCAATGTGTCCTAATCTTTCACGTCTTACCTTCTTCTTTGTAACTTCAACTCCACATCTATCGCATATTATGCCTTTATATCTTACCTTTTTATACTTACCACAATAACATTCCCAGTCCTTAGTTGGTCCAAAAATCTTTTCGCAGAATAATCCATCTCTTTCAGGTTTTAATGTCCTATAATTTATAGTTTCAGGCTTTTTTACTTCCCCTTTTGACCACTCTCTAATTTTTTCAGGGGATGCAAGAGCTATACTTAATCTATCAAAATTATCCATATCTTGCATGTTATATATTCCTCCTTATACCATTACTCTATTTCAGGTAAATCTTCCTCGTTAAATTCTTCAAGTTCATCAACTTCTTCATCAAGTTTTCCATCTTCATTTTCATAACTCATACCAGCTAAATCAGAATCAGTCATTGTATTTCCTTCTTCTGATGGTTCACCAATAAGTTCTGGATCTATTCCATCTGGATCATCATCCATTGATTCATTAAGTTCAAGTTCTTCCTCTTCTTTATACATTTTTAAGTCTAAAGCTAAACTTTGAAGTTCTTTTGTTAAAACTCTAAATGATTCTGGTATTCCAGGTTTTGGAATACTTTCACCTTTAACAATCGCTTCATATGTTTTTAATCTTCCAACTACATCATCAGATTTTACAGTCAACATTTCTTGAAGTGTATATGATGCACCATATGCTTCAAGAGCCCAAACTTCCATTTCACCAAATCTCTGTCCACCAAATTGTGCTTTACCACCTAATGGTTGTTGAGTTACTAGTGAATATGGTCCAATAGAACGAGCATGTATCTTATCATCAACTAAGTGATATAGTTTTAGCATATACATGTATCCAACTGTAATCTTAGCATCAAATGGTTCACCAGTTCTTCCGTCATATACAGTTAATTTACCTGTTGGATCTAGACCTTTATCTTTATATAATTTTTCAATGTCAACTTCTTTTGCTCCATCAAATACTGGTGTTGCAACTTTCCATCCATACATTTTAGCAATATATCCTAAATGAGTTTCTAGTAACTGTCCAACATTCATACGAGAAGGTAGTCCTAGAGGGTTAAGAACAATTTGAAGTGGTGTTCCATCTGGTAAATATGGCATATCTTCTCTTGGAAGAATACGTGATATAACACCTTTGTTACCATGACGACCAGACATTTTATCACCAACAGATATTTTCCTTTTTTGTGCAATATATATCCTTACAACCTTGTTAACACCAGTAGCAAGTTCATCACAATTATCTCTTGTAAATATTTTTACATCAACAATTGTTCCTTCTTCTCCGTGTGGAACTCTAAGAGATGTATCTCTTACTTCTCTTGCTTTTTCACCAAAGATAGCACGTAAAAGTTTTTCTTCTGCTGTAAGTTCAGTTTCTCCTTTTGGAGTAACCTTACCAACCAATATATCTCCAGGTCTTACGACTGCTCCTATACGTATAATACCATTTTCATCTAAGTCTTTAAGAGCATCATCCCCTACATTTGGTACTTCTCTTGTTATTTCTTCTGGTCCAAGTTTAGTATCACGTGCTTCACAATCATAATCTTCAATATGAATTGTAGTTAAAACGTCATCTTTAACTAAATCTTCAGATATTAAGATGGCATCTTCATAGTTATATCCTTCCCATGTCATAAATCCAACTAATATATTTTTACCTAATGCAAGTTCACCATTCTGAGTTGATGGTCCGTCGGCAATAACATCACCTTTTTTAACAGTTTCACCTTTTACAACTATTGGTTTTTGATTTATACATGTACCTTGGTTAGATCTTTTATATTTTATTAAATGGTATTCATCTTTACCTTTTTTAGTTTTAATTATTATTTTATTTGCGTCTACATAATCAACAACACCATCATTATGTGCTATAATTACTATACCTGAATCTATTGCAGCTTTATATTCAATTCCTGTTCCTACAATTGGACTTTCAGATCTTATAAGAGGAACAGCCTGACGTTGCATGTTAGAACCCATAAGAGCACGTTTTGCATCATCATTTTCTAGGAAAGGTATCATTGCTGTAGATACTGATACTAGTTGCTTTGGCGAAACATCCATTAAATCAACTTTATCTTTATCCATTTCAAGTATTTGATCTTGATATCTAACCTTAACTCTTTTATTTAAGAAATGATTTTCTTCATCTAAAGGTTCATTTGCTTGAGCAACAATGTAATTATCTTCTTCATCCGCTGTAAGATAAACAACTTCATCTGTTATAACTCCATTTTCTTTATCTATGACTCTATATGGAGACTCTATAAATCCATATCTATTTATTTTTGCAAATGTAGAAAGTGAAGAAATAAGTCCAATATTTGGTCCTTCTGGAGATTCTATAGGACATAATCTTCCATAGTGAGTATGATGTACGTCACGAACCTCAAATCCTGCTCTATCCCTTGTAAGACCTCCAGGTCCAAGAGCTGATATTCTTCTTTTATGTGTAAGTTCTGCAAGCGGATTAATTTGATCCATGAACTGAGATAATTGAGAGCTTCCAAAGAATTCTCTAAGTGATCCTACAACTGGTTTTATATTTATTAATGTTTGAGGAGTTGCAGCGTCTAAATCCTGTGTTGCCATTCTTTCACGAACAACTCTTTCAAGTCTTGCAAGTCCAATTCTAAATTGATTTTGAATTAGCTCACCAACACATCTAACACGTCTATTTCCAAGATGATCTATATCATCAGTCATACCCATTCCAAATCTAAAGTTAACAAAATAATTTATTGATGCTATAATATCATCTAAAGTTGCATGTTTTACAACCAATTTTTCTCTATTTAATCTAATTTTCTTTCTTAATTCTTTTTCATCAGCATCACCAATTTTTTCAAGTAACTCTTTTAAAGCAGGAAGATAAACTTCTTCCTTAATTACTTGTTTATCTATATCCATTCCAAGATATTTAGAAATATCTACAGTATTATTTCCTATAACTTTTACTTTTTTGCCTTCTTTTTCAACATAAACAACATTGATACCAGATTGCTTTATATCTTCAGCTATTTCCTTTGTAAATACTTCTCCTTTTTTTATAAGAAGTTCTCCTGTTTCTGTATTTACAACATCTTCAGCAGCCACTTCATTTACAATCCTATTTGCTATACTTAACTTTTTGTTATATTTATATCTTCCAACTCTTTCTAGACTATATCTTCTATCATCATATAATAATCCATAAAGTAGTGATTTTGCAGCATCAACATGTAAAGGTTCTCCAGGTCTAATTTTCTTATAGATTTCTAGTAAAGCTTCATCCATAGTTTTTGCAGGATCTTTATATATAACTTGATTAATTAAATCATCTTCAAACAAATCCATTATTTGCTCATCTGATTCAATGCCTAGTGCTCTTATAAGCGTAGTAAGTGGTAGTTTTCTTGTTCTATCAACCCTAACATATAACATATCTGTTGAATCAGATTCCATTTCAATCCACGTTCCACGATTAGGCATAATAGTACCTTCATACAAGAATTTACCAGTTTTATCCCTTGAAGAAGAGAAGTAAACACCAGGAGAACGAACTAATTGAGATATAATAACTCTTTCTGCTCCATTTATAATAAATGTACCTTTTTCTGTCATCAAAGGTAAATCTCCGAAGAAGATTTCCTGTTCTTTTATTTCTCCAGTCTCTTTATTAATTAAACGAACTTGTACCTGTAATCTAGAACAATAACTAGTATTTCTTTCGTTTGCCTCCTCAATTGTGTACTTAGTTTCATCTTCTAGTCTATAGTCAACAAATTCTAATAAAAGATTTCCAGAAAAATCTGTAATTGGAGATGCATCCGAAAGAACATCTTTAAGACCTGATTTTAAAAACCATTCGTAAGACTGCTTTTGTATGTCTATTAAGTCAGGCATTTCAATTACCTCTTTAATGTTTGAAAAACTCATTCTTGTTGCTTTCCCATTTTTTACTTCATGAACCATTTTTATACCTCCAAAAAACATATTAAAAAGACGACAAAAAGCCAAATTAGTTTACATAACTGAAAAACTAATTTGATTTTTTATTTTATTTTATTAACTTATTTTTTTATTTTTTATCACTATTTCAACCATCCTTTACACTTTAGTTTACATAGTATTTTGTTTTCAAAACAATTTATATTATTATACCATAGTGGCAAATACAAGTCAATACATTTTTCTTAATTTTACAAAGTCTTTAAAAATTCGAAAATATTATATTGTGTATTATATATATTTAAATAATAAAAAGCAAAAAATAAAATTATCATAAATATAATACATGCAAAAATTGTCCTATCTGCTATTAATTTTGCATCAACATCCTCACCTATTCCAATTTTTACAAGAATAATTCTAATTATAAGACTTAAAATTAATATCACAAACAAAATTA
>USJA01000046.1 GCA_900554875.1 uncultured Clostridium sp.
TACAAATAACCTTCCTTTTGTTTCTAAGTTAAAAATTTCTTCTTTAGACATTTAAAAATCTTATCTATTAATTTCTTAAATGAATTTTCTTTTTTTATAACTGTCAAATTAACATCTACTTTATCATTATTATTTTGTTTATTAAAATTTTTTTGATTATTTTTAAATAAGTCCTTCGGATCATATTTTTCTTCTTCCCATTTAATTCTATCCATGTTTTCTTTTTCAATTATTACCTTTCTTTGGTAATCATTTGCCCAATAATCTCTAAAAATGTTTGAAAATATTGCCTTTGTTTCCTCAAGTAATAGCTGTTCTTCAAATGATTTAGTAGTGTCTACCTTAAAATTATACTCTTTGTCTTGTTCTTCTTCAAACATATCTAACATTTCTTTTGGAATTTTATCTACATTTTCCTTTGAAACAAATTTTAATATTTCAACAACCTCTTTATATGCCTTTTTATAATTATCCTCCATTAATGCCTCCCTCCGTAATCAAAATCACGTGAATTTTTTTCTATTTCTTTTTTATGTGTTCTCTCATAAATTTCTTTATCAACAATTTCTTTTGCCCTATCTTTTATTGCTATAGGTGTATAAACCGATTTTTTTGCTATTTGATTTGGCGTTATTGTATATTCTGATGTTGAATATATTCCACTTGTTCTATCTTCAAAATATTCCTCAGATTTCTGATCGTGAAAATGAGATATAGACATATGTTCATCAATTCTGACATTTCTATCAAACTGTTGTAAATCACCACTTTTTATTTTATCTTTAACATACTCCACATATGAATCCAAAACATCAAATTTTACCTGTTCTTCTGCTGGTGTTATTTCTTTGTACTTATCATGTAAATATGTTATAATAGATAAAACATCATTTTTTCCATTTGGCAAAGTTAATTGTTTTATTCTGTTTGGTTCAATTATCATTTGTTTTCCTAAAAAAGTATTCATATTCCATTTATCCACTTTGCTACTTTCAAAATCACTATATGAGCCATACATTTCATGAAAAATTTTATATCCCACATCATTTGTTCTATCTTTTCTTTTAAGATTTGACTCTTTTTTTACATCTACTTCATCAAATGAAAAATCTTCTCCTTCTTTCAAATCCAATAGATAATAATTACTTGCCTGCATTTCATCAATTTGAAAATCAAATAAGAACTTCATTTTTTCTTTATCTTCTCTGTATTTTCCTGATGAAAATTCTTCATTCCATAGTTCTGTTTTATAGTAATATTCCTTTTTTTCTTCTTCAGTTGCAGTACCATTTTCCAGCTTTTCAATAATTTCTTTGTTTTCTTCTTGAAAACATGGACTATATAATCTATTTGCTCTCCATTTTAACCATACATCCCATGTTTCTAGAGCTCCTTCCAAACCATAAGAAAAATAAATGGAACTCTGTTTGTCAATTCCCTTGGAATTACGACCTATTCTGGTTTCTAAACCCTTCCTATCTATTGAATTCTTATCCTTTTTCAATGAAAAGTGAAATAAGCCATGTTGCAACTCTTCATTAGATAATTCAATCAAATTTACATTTTTTATATTTCCATTATTTTCTTCCTTTTCAAGATCTCCCTGATAAAATTCCATTTGCTTTTTTTTAATTTTCTGCTTTTTATTTATGTATTCGTTAAATAATGGACTAACATTTATATTTGCTTCAGCATTAATATATTTCAAATTACCATTTTGTATGCTATCAAATAATTTATTTATAGCCTCCTTTTTACTATGTGAATTTATTATTTTCATAGCTTCATCAGTTTGATTAACATCACATAAAATTTGACAATTTTTAACCACATCAGTAATATCATCAATTTTATCAATACTTAAAACTTGTTTTGGATCATTTATAT
Source organism: uncultured Clostridium sp. (assembly GCA_900554875.1). GTDB lineage: Bacteria > Bacillota > Clostridia > TANB77 > CAG-465 > CAG-465. The sequence continues at coordinate 1,888 of USJA01000046.1, forward strand.
CTACTTCTTGATCTGATATCCATTCTTCAGAAAATTCAAAAACAGGTTTTCCTTCTTTATTTTTTTTCATAGTTACAACAGGATTAAATTTTTCGGGATTAATATTATAAGCATAATTTGGTCTTATTAATTTTACTACATTATTGCCATGTTTGTCTTGTTGAATTTTTATATTATCGTCACCATAAATATATATTTTTTTATTTTTATCAATACATACCATTCCCGACTTTGAATTTCTTACCATATATGGATTACATTCTATTGGACTAGAAGATGCAAATACCCAATCTCCTACTTCAGTTTCATAATTATTTGCTCTATTAATAGATTTTGATATTTTTCCACCAATCATTTCTTTAGGCGAAACATCTGTTATATGAGTAATTGTTGCTTTTTGTTCTATAAATACTTGTTTTATGTCTTGTGCATATCTTTTCATTAATTCAAAGATTTGATTTGTTTCCAAATCTAAATAATTCTCATTTTTTAATAGGATTTGAGAATTTGATTGTATTTTTTTCCTTTTTTCATCTAATACAGTAAAGGCCTTTTTAACAGTTTCACTACTATATGTATCTAATTTTTTGTTATATTCATCAAGTAATGATTCTAATTCAACTTGTATATTTATTTGATCAAATATTCTGTTATCTTCAATATTTCTAGATTCAACCGCATTTTTATCGTTCATATATGTCCCTCACTTATTTTTTATTGTATCATATTTAAAAAATTTTTTCACTAATTATAATAAAAAATCTTTTTACTTATAATATTTATTTTTAATTGCCTTAATATGTTTCCTATTTTTTTATGCTATTAAATATACTATACTATATAATAATGTATATATCAAGCATTATTTATCTTAATATCTAAATCTGTCGCAACATCTCAATTTATAGCATTTTACTTGACTTGTAATAATTTTAGATATATACTTATATCATAATCTTAAGGAGGTTTAAAATGATAGAAATCAGATGGCATGGCAGAGGCGGTCAAGGGGCTAAAACAGCTTCCCTTTTACTTGCCGACGCTGCTTTTAATACAGGAAAATATATTCAGGGATTTCCTGAATATGGACCAGAAAGAATGGGAGCACCAATTACTGCATATAATCGTATCAGTGACACACCTATTAGAATACATTCTAATATTTATGAGCCTGACTATGTTGTAGTTGTAGATGACTCTCTTATTGGAGCTGTTGATGTAACAAGTGGACTTAAAGATAATGGCGCTATAGTTATAAATACAAATGAAGATATTGATAGTTTAAGAAAAAAATTAAATGGATTTAGTGGTAAAATATATACTATAGATGCATCAAAAATTAGCTTGGAATGCTTAAAAGCAAATTTTCCAAATACAGCTATGCTTGCTGCAGTTGTAAATATAACTAAAATAATGTCTAAAGAAGAACTTGTAGACAATATGAAAGATGCTTTTAGCCATAAATTTGCTAAAAAACCTGAGGTAATTGAACCAAATATGGAAGCTTTACTTAGAGGATACGATGAAATTAAAGGAGGTACTAAATGAAGAAAAAATATAGTTTAGGCGGTATAATTTTAAAAGATGGTAACTCTGTAGAATTTAAAACAGGTGACTGGAAAAATAAATATCCATATCATGATAAAGAAAAATGTAAAAATTGTATGATGTGTGTTCCTTATTGTCCAGAAGGATGCATTAGACATAAAGACGGAAAACTACTTGGTATGGACCTTGACTTTTGTAAAGGGTGTGGTATCTGTGCAAAAGTTTGTCCATTTCATGCAATTGATATGAAATCTGATATAGATAAACAGGAGGTGTAAATTATGGCTATACGTGAAAGATTAAGTGGTAATGAAGCTGTTGCCACTGCTATGAAACAAATAAATCCAGATGTTGTTGCTGCATATCCAATTACTCCATCAACAGAAATACCACAATATTTTTCAAATTTCGTTGCAAATGGTACTGTTGATACTGAGTTTATACCTGTTGAAAGTGAACACTCAGCAATGTCTGCTACAATTGGTGCTGCAGCGGCTGGTGGCAGAGTTATGAGTGCAACTTCATCACAAGGACTTGCACTTATGTTTGAAATGCTATACGTAGCTTCTGGAATGAGATTACCTATGACACTAATATGTGCAAATAGAGCATTATCTGCTCCATTAAATATTCATAATGATCATTCCGACTCAATGGGAGTAAGAGACTGTGGATTTATTCAATTATACTGTGAAAATAATCAAGAAGCATATGATAATACAATTATGGCGGTAAAAATAACTGAAAAAACTAAACTTCCTGTTATGGTTTGCTATGATGGATTTATAACATCACACTCTATTGAAAATATAATGCTTTTAGAAAACGAGGAAGTTAAAAAATTTGTAGGTAAATATGAACCGGAAGAATATTTACTTGATATGAACAAAAATATCTCAATGGGTCCACTTGCTCTTCAAAAATATTATTTTAGCATTAGAAAAGATTTATCTGTTGCTATGGATAATGCTATAGATGTAATAAAACAAGTATCAGATGAATTTTATAAACTAACTGGAAGAAAATACGAATTGTATGAAAAATATAAATTGAATGATGCTCAAATTGGAATAATTGCTCTTAATTCAACAGCTGGTACAATAAAAGATGCTATTGATAAGCTAAGAGATAAAGGTATAAAAATAGGCCTTTTAAAACCTAGATGTTTTAGACCTCTTCCTTATACCTCTATTCCACAAGAACTAAAAAATTTAAAGGCTCTTGCTATTATGGATAAAGCCGATAGTATAAATGGATATTGTGGTCCTTTATTTGGGGAAATAACATCTGCTATGTTTTCTCAAAACATACATGTAAATGCCATAAATTATATTTATGGACTTGGCGGTGCAGATGTTAAAATTGATGATATAGAAAATATTGCAAACACTTTAATAAATATATCAAATACAGGAAAAATAGATAAAGTTAAATATTTTCTTGGTCTTGAAAAGGAGGAGGTTTAAATGTATATCTTAAAAGAGCAAATAAAAAAAGAAAATAGACTTACCTCTGGTCATAGAATGTGTGCTGGTTGTGGTGCACCAGTTATTGTTAACGGTGTTCTAAGAGCATTAAAAGAAGAAGATAACGCTGCTATATCAGTTGCAACTGGTTGCCTTGAAGTATCTACTTGTACATACCCATACACATCATGGAAAAATTGTTCATTTATTCATACAGCATTTGAATGTGCACCTGCTACTTTATCTGGTGTTGAAGCTGTGTATAATAAATTCAAAAAAGATGGAAAAATAAATGATGATAAAACTACTAAATTTATTGGATTTGGTGGTGACGGAGGTACTCTAGATATAGGTCTACAATCATTATCTGGTGCAATGGAAAGAGGACATGATATAACATACATATGTTATGATAATGGTGCATATATGAATACCGGAACTCAACGTTCCTCTTCTACTCCACATTATGCTGATACTACAACATCTCCTGTTGGTAAAGTTGAAAATGGAAAATCTCAAGTACGTAAAGATTTAACAGAAATAATGGTAAAACATAATATTCCATATGTAGCACAATCAGCTTTGATTGGAAATTTAAAAGATTTATATGAAAAATCAGAAAAGGCAATTTACACTAAAGGTCCTACGTATATATCTGTTTTATCACCTTGCCCAAGGGGATGGGGATATCCTACAGAAGATCTTCAGACTATTTCTAAACTTGCAGTAGATACATGTTTCTGGCCACTTTACGAAGTTGAAAATGGTAAATACAAAATAACATATAGACCTGCTAAAAAATTACCAATTGAAGAATTTTTAAAATTACAAAGAAGATTTAGACATATGTTTAAACCTGGTAATGAGTGGATGATTGAAGATTTACAAAAAGAAATTGATAAAAAATGGGCTTATCTTGAGATGATGGAAAAAATAACTAACACAAACTGAGTGTTTTTTAATATTTAAAAATATAACTTAAAATAAGAGAAACTTACATTTAAAAGCAAGTTTCTCTTATTTCATGTCTAGATTAATATACAAAAGTTCCTAACATTCCTAAAAATGTTAATAATCTATTTAATATATAGTCTCACACGAAAGCCTATATAATCACCTGTAGAATCTAAAGGTATATAAGTACTATACACGACTGAACCTCCGCGAGTTGAATATGAATTATAATTTCCTCCCATGCAAAATGTAGAAAAAGATGTTAAAATTTCAGTAGCAAACTCACTTACATTTCCAGCTAGGTCATAAATATTTTTAGTCTTCCAGTACTCACTAAATCCTGCTACTTGTTTTGAGCCATATCCAGCCACATTTGCTGGCGATGTAGAATCTTGATAATTTCCATAATATTGGCTATTAACTAAATCTGCAGATGGATCTATTTTACTTAAGCTATCTTCGATCCAGTTGCACGTAGCTCCCCATGTTCTCCCTGTAATTAATCCTGTTTGAACTACTGAATTTTTATCATTTATCATACTTTCTGCACTTGCCTTAGCATTACTATAATCTATATTTGTCCATACTGTTGCTCCCTTTTTGCTTACTGGTATTCCTGTTTTATTACTAGGTGATGTTTCTCCATCTGGTATTCCAGCTTCATATCTTCCTATATAAAAACCTCCATATTTTTTTACATCTGATATTTCATCTGATACACCATTTGGTAATGTATCATCAGAATAACTAGTATTTTTTACATACGTAGCTTCTGTAGCTGATACCCATACAAATTCATTGCCCTTTTTATCTTGAATTACGATTCCCGTGTCTTTTGTTCCTTCTTTATATGTAAAGCCTTTTGGAATTGGCACACCTTCTATTTCCTCTGACACTGTATTTTTCCACTCATCTCGTACACTTTCATCTTTCTTTGTTGATCCATCTGTTACCTGTGAAAACCATTTATATTCATTTTCATCAGTACTCCCATTCCATACTAACTTTCCTTTAATTACTGAAACTTTATTTTTGTATTTTTTAGTACTCGGTAAAACAGTTATCATATCGTCTCCTGATAAATTAACACTCGATTTAACAAATCCCATTGAATCTTCTAAATACTTTTTTGATAAATACATCGAAAGCTCATCTTGAATTTCTACGATATCTTCTTTAAAAGTAGCCTCTTTTGCACCAATTATTGGATTATTTTGTGTTAATGTCAAAACTACTGCTGCTGCAAGTATTATAATAACTATTATCGTTAATATTAGTACTATCAATGATACCCCTTTTTTCATATATATTCCTCTTCCTTCTTTTGTTTTTTTAATTTTAACACATATAATATTTTTTTGCTATATTATTATTATATTTTTTTAAAAATTTCTTTTTTCCAAATTTCAAGTAACACATCAAAAGAATATCTAGCATTTGCGGGAGAAGTTGAAGGTAAGCATACTATATTTTGAAACCTATTACTTTCATATTTTAAATACAATTCATAGGCCTTATTTCCATTAAATATTATTTTTTTTATATTAGAATTATTAATTATACTATTTATATCATTTAT
>USJA01000047.1 GCA_900554875.1 uncultured Clostridium sp.
ATCTTAAAAATGAAAATAGAATAGAAGTTGAGGAAAAATTCTTTGTATATAATATAGAAGAGATAGAAAAGATTGCCAAATTAAATAAGTTTTGTGTTAAAGATTTTTTTTGAAAATGATGACTATTTTACAGATATTGATAGCAACTATATAAAGAATAGAACTTGCTAAAGATGTAGGGAATTTTGTTGAATTTGAAATTTTATCATCAAATTTAAATGTTAATATAGATGAAATTAATATAAAGTTAAAAGAATTTATAAATAAATTTAGTAATGTTGAGCTTAAAGAAGTTAAGTTACCGTACAGAGATTTTGTAGCTAAAAGCATCTTTGAAAAAATAAAACCGAAAGGTCTAGTTTCAACATCGAAGAGGTGCTTTATTGATTTATTGTTAGAAAAATTAAATATAAATAAACTTTTCGATATAGTTATTTCTAGAGAAGATGTAGAAAAGTTGAAACCTGATATGCAGGGCTATGTAAAAGCTATGGAAAAACTTAAAGTCAATCCGTGTAATTGCATAGCTATAGAAGATTCAAAAAGAGGGATAATATCTGCAACTAGTGCTAATATAAAAGCAATAAGAACGTGTCAATATTTAAAAGAAAGAGAAATTGAAGAAAACTATATTACATGTATAGAAAGAATTAATAGCACTCTTTTAATAATTATTAACAATATTAAAGTATAACTTATTGGCACAATTTTGAGCTTAAACATTATAAAAGTTTTATACTTTGTATTATATATTTTTGTATATATTGTGAAATTTCTTGCAGTGTGAATATAAATGTGATAGGATATATACGTTATGATAAAAAATGTATTAGAATGTTTAGAAAATTCATGTAAAAGAAATAAAGATAAAATAATATTTGCAGATGAAAAAGAAGAAATAACATATTTAGATTTTTTAAATAGCTCACAAAAAATTGGGACAGGTTTATATAATAAAAGTGGTAATAAAAGGCCAATTGCAATATTCATCGACAAAAGCATAAATACACTACTTGCAATGTTTGGAGTACTTTATAGTGGATCATTTTATACTATAATTGATGTAAATTCACCAATAGATAGAATTAAATCAATTGCAAAAACTCTTGAGGTAACAGAGGTAATAACTGATGAGAAAAATAGATCTAAAATCCAAAATGATAACATATTTCAAAATGTGTATACAGTAGAGGAACTTTTAAAATGGAAAGCTGATAAGGATATAATATCAAATGTAAGAGAAAATTCTATTGATACAGACCTTATGTATGTACTTTTTACATCAGGATCTACTGGTGTGCCAAAAGGTGTCGCAATATGCCATAGAAGTGTTATAGATTATATATCATTTATAAAAAATAAATTTGATATTAATGGGAATACTATTTTTGGGAGTGGCACACAGTTATATTTTAGTATGTCAGTTCTTGATATATATACTAATATATTAGCAGGTTCTACTCTTTACCTTATTCCCAAAATATATTTTTCTTTCCCTATAAAATTGCTAGAATTTATGAATCAAAAAAAAATAAATACAATTTATTGGGTACCTTCTGCTTTAGGAATTATTGCAGATTTAAGAGCCTTAGATGATATAGATTTGCCATATTTAAAGAAGGTATTATTCGCAGGTGAAGTTATGCCTGTTAAGAAATTAAACTACTTAATGATACATTTAAAAAACGCAATGTTTGCAAATTTATATGGACCAACTGAGGTTACAGATATTTGCACTTATTATATTGTAGATAGAAAATTTGAAAATGATGAATCACTTCCTATAGGTGTTGCATGCGATAATTGTGAGGTCTTAGTGCTAAAAGATGATTTTACGAAAGCAAATTTTGGCGAAGAAGGACAACTTTGTGTAAAGGGTTCATATCTTGCACTTGGTTATTATAACAATAAAGAGGCAACTAAAAGAGCTTTTATACAAAATCCACTTAATTTAAAATTTCCTGAGATTATTTATTTAACTGGAGATATAGTAAAATATAACCAAAGAGGAGAACTGGAATATATTTCAAGAAAGGATTTTCAAATAAAGCATATGGGGTATAGGATTGAACTTGGAGAAATTGAAAAAGTTGTAAATTCTATTGAAGGTATACAATGTGTTGCTTGTGTTTATGATTTTAAGAAAAGCAGAATTGTTATGTTTTATACAAGTAATAATGTGGATGAATATATTCTAAAAAATTCTTTAAAAGAAAAATTATTAGACTATATGATTCCATCAAAGGTTATTAAACTAAAGGTGATGCCACATAATGCAAATGGGAAAATTGATAGAAAAAAATTAAATGAAATGTTGGAGGTAAAGTAATGGAAGAATTATTAGAAGTTTTAGAAGATGTGAAACCTGATGTTGATTTTAGAAATTCAAATCGTTTAATTGATGATAAGTTATTAGATTCACTTGATATTGTATCAATAGTGAGTGCTTTAAACGAGGAGTTTGATATACAAATATCTATAAAGGACATAGTCCCAGAAAATTTTAATTCAGTGGATGCATTATATTCCCTTGTAAAAAGATTACAAGAAGATTAAAGGTGGTAGCCTATGGCAATTAACTCTTTAAAATATGTTATATTTGTCGCAATTGTTGTAGTTATATATTATTTATTTCCTAAAAAAACAAAAGGAATTGTTTTGCTTATTGCAAGCTACACTTTTTATTTTATAAATAGCTCAAGATTAACAATATATTTAATTATTACTACTATTTCAATATATTGTATTTCTCTTCTAATGACAAAAATTGATAAGTTAGCAAAAGAAAAATGTAAGGTACTTGAAAAAGATAGTAAAAAGATAATAAAGAAAAATGCCAAAATAAAAAAGAAACTACTACTAGTAATTGCCGTATTAATAAATTTTGGAATATTAATAGCACTTAAGTATTGTAACTTTATATTTTCAAACATAAACAGTATATGTAATGTATTTAATATAGATTTTAATGTTCCATTTAAAAATGTTGTATTACCACTTGGAATTTCATACTATACACTTCAGGCAGTAAGTTATGTTGTAGATGTTTATAGAGGAAAGTATAAAGCTGATAAAAATTTTTTTAGAGTTGCACTTTTTATAAGTTTTTTTCCACATATAGTTGAGGGGCCAATTGGAAAATATGACTTGGTAGCAGACGATATATATAAATCACATAAATTTAATTACAAAAACTTTGCTTATTCTATTCAACTAATATTATGGGGATACTTTAAGAAGATGGTAATTGCAGATAGAGCAGGACTTTTTGTAAGTGCTATATTTAATGATTATACAACATATGGTGGAGTCATAATAGTAGCTTCTATAATGTTATATACTTTGCAGTTATATTCAGAATTTTCAGGATGTATAGATATAGTAAGGGGTGTAGCTGGATTATTTGGAATTACACTTAGTGAAAACTTTAAAAGACCATTTTTCTCAAAAACAGTACAGGAATTTTGGCAAAGGTGGCATATAACTCTTGGAATTTGGTTAAAAGAATATGTTTTTTACCCTATTTCTTTTTCTAAGCTTACAGTTAAAATAACTGGAGTGTTTAAAAGAGTAGTTAAAAATAGCTATATTACAAAGATTTTACCATCAGTCATATCAATGTTTTTTGTGTGGCTTGTAATGGGAATTTGGCATGGAGCAAGTTGGAAATACGTTTTTTATGGAATGTATTATTATTTTATAATGATGGTAGGAATGATACTTTCGCCATTATTTAAAAAGATTTTAAATAAATTAAAGATTAATACACAAAAAAATTGGTATAAAGTTATGCAGATTATACGTACACATTTTTTTGTGTTTATTGGTATGATGATTTTTAGGGCAGGTACTACCAAAGAGGCTTTTTGTATCTTTAAGTCTATATTTAGTTTTAAATCTATAGATAAGGTTTTAAATGGTAAAATCTTTTCTTTGGGATTTGGAATAAGTGACTTTATTATTATTTTAATATCAGTAATTTTGCTATATATTGTTGGAATTATTCAAGAAAAGGGCTATATAGTAAGGGATAAAATTGCTGAAAAAAAAGTTATAATTAGATGGTCCATATACTATATTCTTATATTTTCAATTTTAATACTTGGAATATATGGTAAAGGATATAACGCTAGTAGTTTTATATATGGTAATTTTTAGGAGTATGTATGTTAATAAGGATAAAATTTAAACTTATTTTTAAAATTATATCATTTATATTAATTGGAATTATTATTTTTACACTTTTATCAGCAATTATAGTACCACACTGGACAAGAAATGATGGAACTACAGTTGTTATTAAAAGTTTCTATAATGAGCCAAAGAATACAATTGATGCTGTATTTATAGGAAATAGTAGTGTATATAAAGGTTTATCACCAATAGAAATTTGGAAAAAATATGGTATAACTTCGTATGATTTAGCCTCACCAAATCAAAAAGTTTGGCTTTCCTATTATTTTATAAAAGAATGTTTTACTTATCAAAAACCTAAGGTAGTAGTATTAAGTGTTGATGAATTCTTTTCAGAGGAAGATATTGCAGAGCAAAGTTTAAGGAAAGCTTTAGATTCAATGAAGTATAGTGGAGTAAAAAAAGAAATACTAAATGACAAAACATTTAATATTTCATCATCAGAAAAATTAAGCTATATTTTTCCAATATTAAGATATCATTCAAGATGGGATAAGCTTGAATTTGATGATTTTATACTTGAAGATGATCAAGATATAACAGTACATAAGGGCTATGTTATAACTAAGAAGAAAAAATCATATAGTACTGGAAAAGGTTCAGATAGTGCATCAATTGGAACAAAAGTAACGGAGTATATGGATAAAATAATAGATATATGTAAGGAGAATAACGCTAAGCTTGTACTTACATATATACCATCTCCTGTAACTTGGTCTGAAGAAAAGTATAATGAAATACAGGATTTTGCTAAATCTCATAATTTAAAATATATAGATCTAAATAAAAATAATCTTGCTGATATTAATTGGAAAGATGACACTGAAGATGGTGGATGGCATTTAAATTTATATGGAGCTATGAAAGTAACAGACTATCTGGGTAAAGTACTAAAAGACGAATATAATCTACCAAATCATAAAAAAGATGAAGAATATGATGGGTGGTATGAAGAAGAACAAAGATATGACATTGCACTTAGAGAATTGTAGTTTTAAAATAAAAAATAATAATTTATTTATATTGATTATTGACTTTAATAAAATATAGTGTTAATATATAACTACTAGTGTTATTTTACACATCAGGTATATCAAAACCTTAATTTTTTGTTTTTTTACACACTATAAATAAAATTTGTTTTTTGATTTTTCTTGACAATTAAATAATACTAGTGTATAATATGTGTAAAGTTAAAATGCTTTACACATATTTTTTGAGGTAAGAAATGGAAGAAAATATAAAATTTAGTATGCTTTACGACATATATGGAGAGTTACTTACAAAAAAGCAACAGGATATTTTTGAAGAATATTATTTATATAACCTTTCTTTAAGAGAAATAGCAAAAAACAAAGAGATTTCCTATCAAGCAGTAAGAGATAGCATAAAGAAAAGTGAAGAACTACTTGAAGAATATGAGAAAAAAGTTGGAATGCTAAATTTAAAGAAGAAGGTAAACAAAATAGAAAAAATATGTAAAACTCAAGATGGAAATAAAGAAGAAATATTAAAAGTTTTAAGTGAGGATGATATATAGTGTTTGAAAATTTATCTGATAGACTTCAAGGTATAGTAAAAAAATTAAAAGGTCAAACAAGAATTACAGAAAAAGAATTAAATGAATGTTTAAGAGAAGTTAAACTTGCACTTTTAGAAGCTGATGTAAACTATAAAGTGGTAAAAAAGTTTGTAAATAATGTAAAAGAAAAAGCATTAGGTGAAGATGTAATGAAGAGTCTTACACCTGGTCAACAAGTTGTTAAAATTGTTAGAGATGAACTTACAGAACTTCTTGGCTCTTCAGAATCAAAATTAAATATTTCATCAAATCCGCCAACAGTAATTATGCTTGTGGGACTTCAAGGTAGCGGTAAAACAACACTTTGTGGAAAGCTTAGTAATTATTTAAGAAAACAGGGTAAAAAACCACTTATGATAGCTTGCGATGTATATAGACCAGCTGCAATAAAACAACTTGAAACTATAGGAAAAAGTTTAAATATTGACGTGTATAGTGAAGAAGGAAATAAGAATGTAGTTGAAGTTGCAAGTAATGGATTAAAAAAAGCCCATGCTAAACTTTGTGATGTTGTATTAATAGATACTGCAGGTCGTCTTCAAATAGATGATACACTTATGAATGAATTGGTAGATCTAAAAAAAGCTGTAAAACCTCATGAAATTATACTTGTAGTCGATAGTATGACTGGTCAAGAAGCTGTAAATGTAGCAGAAACATTTAATGAAAAAGTAGGTATTGATTCTATAACAATGTCAAAACTTGATTCTGATACAAGAGGTGGTGCTGCATTATCTGTAAAAGAAGTAACAAATAAACCAATTAAATTTGCTTCTGTTGGAGAAAAGCTAAATGATTTAGAACCATTTTATCCAGATAGAATAGCTTCAAGAATACTTGGAATGGGAGATGTTTTATCAATTATAGATAAAGCAGAGAAAGCTTTTGATGAAGAACAAGCAATTGAGCTTGAAAGTAAAATGAGAAAAAATGAATTTACTCTTGATGACTATTTATCAGTTATGAAAAAAATAAGGAAGATGGGTTCATTTAAACAAATTCTTGGCATGATGCCTGGAATTCCAAGTGAAATTAGAAATGCTGAAATTGATGAAAAGCAATTATATAGAATAGATGCAATTATTACTTCCATGACAAAAGAAGAAAGAAGAAATCCTAAAATATTAAATGCTAAAAGAAGAATTAGAATTGCAAATGGTAGTGGTAATAAAGTTGAAGATATAAATAGATTTATGAATCAATTTGAACAAATGCAAAAAATGATGAAATCTTTAAATGGTGCTAAAGGAAAAAATAAATTTAGAAATTTAAAGAATATGAAGAAATTTGCAGAAGAATACTCTGATTTTGAATTTGTGTAGTCAATAACTGCACAAATTACTTGGACTCACAATGTATTACTGCTTGATAGAATTAAAGATATTGAAATTAGAAAATGGTATATTAATGAAACAGTAAAAAATGGTTGGTCTGTTAATATATTAGAAATGCAAATAAATAGTAAATTATATGAAAGACAAGCTATTTCTGAAAAAGTATCTAATTTTCCTAATACACTACCAGATGTTCAAAGTGATTTAGCATTACAAACAATGAAAGACCCTTATATTTTTGATTTTATATCTTTAAAAGGAAAAGTAAAAGAACTAGAAATAGAAA